>NC_000961.1:1500000-1738505 GCF_000011105.1 Pyrococcus horikoshii OT3 | reverse complement strand
GGGCCAAGCCGCGTAACTTCACACAGAGTGTCGAGGTGGCAGTGAACCTTAAAGATATCGATCTTAAGCGGCCTGAGAATAGATTTAAGCTCGAGGTAGTGCTTCCCCATGGGAGAGGGAAGGATGTAAAGATCGCGGTCATCGCTGATGGTGCAGTTGCCGAAGCGGCGAGGAGGCTCGGGCTTGACGTTATTAGTAGTGCTGAACTTGAGGAGATAGCTAAAAGCCCAAGGCAGGCGAGAAAGTTAGCTAAGAAGTATGACTTCTTCATAGCTGAGGCCCCATTAATGCCCAAGATAGGTAGGTACCTCGGTAGATACCTAGGTCCCAGGAACAAGATGCCCGTTGTCGTTCCACCTACAATGACTAACATAGAGCCGATAGTGGAGAAGCTCAAGAAAACAGTTAGGATACAGTTAAAGGATAATCCAGTAGTTCATGCGCCTGTTGGAACGGAAAAGATGAGCGATGAACAACTAGCTGAAAACATAGAAGCAGTACTTAACGCGATAATTGGTAAACTTGAAAGGGGAGAGAATCAGATAAGATCAGTATACGTTAAGACTACAATGGGCCCGGCCGTGAGAGTAGAGGGGTGATGTAAATGGCCCACGTTGCTGAGTGGAAGAAGAAGGAAGTTGAAGAGCTTGCAAAGCTAATCAAGAGTTATCCTGTAATTGCTTTAGTTGACGTTTCATCAATGCCAGCGTATCCCCTTTCACAAATGAGAAGGTTAATTAGAGAAAATGGAGGTCTGCTTAGGGTCTCCAGGAATACCTTGATAGAGCTAGCTATAAAGAAGGCAGCTAAGGAGCTAGGGAAGCCAGAACTTGAGAAGTTGGTAGAGTACATAGACAGGGGAGCTGGAATTCTCGTTACTAACATGAATCCCTTCAAGCTTTACAAGTTCCTTCAACAGAACAGGCAACCAGCTCCAGCTAAACCTGGAGCCGTCGTTCCAAAGGATGTCGTAGTTCCAGCGGGACCAACTCCTCTTGCTCCTGGGCCAATAGTTGGACAGATGCAAGCACTTGGGATTCCGGCTAGGATTGAGAAGGGTAAAGTTACAATTCAGAAGGATACAACCGTTCTTAAGGCTGGAGAAGTTATAACTCCTGAACTGGCTAACATACTCAACGCTTTAGGAATTCAGCCCCTTGAAGTAGGATTGGATGTTTTAGCGGTATACGAAGATGGTATAGTTTACACTCCAGACGTTTTAGCTATAGACGAGCAGGAATATATCGACATGCTACAAAAAGCATATATGCATGCATTTAACCTAGCCGTAAACATAGCTTACCCAACTCCTGAGACGATCGAGGCAATAATCCAGAAGGCATTCCTAAATGCTAAGACGGTTGCTATTGAGGCAGGTTACATAACTAAGGAGACAATTCAGGATATCATTGGAAGGGCTTTCAGGGCTATGTTACTACTTGCTCAGCAATTACCTGAGGATGTTCTAGATGAGAAGACCAAAGAGCTTTTAAGTGCTCAGGCTCAAGTTGCGGTTGCAACTCAACCATCTGAGGAAGAGAAGAAGGAAGAGGAGAAGACGGAGGAAGAAGAGAAAGAGGAAGAGGCCTCCGAGGAGGAGGCTTTAGCTGGTTTAAGTGCTCTATTTGGATAATTTACGCGTATCCCATAAAGCTAATCGGGAGGTGTGATGGAGATGGAGTATGTGTATGCTGCTCTGCTCCTCCACAGTGTTGGGAAGGAGATAAATGAGGAGAACCTTAAGGCCGTCCTTCAAGCTGCTGGAGTTGAACCTGAGGAGGCAAGGATAAAGGCCCTCGTTGCTGCTCTAGAGGGAGTTAACATTGACGAGGTTATAGAGAAAGCGGCAATGCCAGTTGCAGTTGCAGCTGCTCCGGCAGCAGCCCCAGCAGAAGCTGGTGGAGAGGAGAAGAAGGAAGAGGAGAAGAAGGAGGAAGAAGAGAAAGAGGAAGAAGTTTCAGAGGAAGAAGCCCTTGCGGGTCTCAGCGCACTCTTTGGATGAATTCGTTTTCTTCCCCTTTTCTCTCAATATAATATTTTAGGCCTTCAACTCAAACTTGAAAGGATGAAATTCAAGGAGAAGCATAGAAAAGCTAAAGCTGATACTAGATTTTATCCAACAAGAAACTCATTGAGTTTATATCTAAAAGCACACCCCTTAAGTATGTATATCCACCATATTAGAGTTTCTTTCTCTTTGAAAATACCAATCTTGTGCTTCCCTGATAGTTTCCACTATAGGGATTCCTTGGTGGATCCTCTAGCCTTATAAAGACAATCTGCACAAACCTTTCTCCGTATTTTAATTCTACTGGTTCATTTGAAGCATTGTAGAGCATTAGAGTTAAGTTCCCATCCCATCCTGGGTCAACCCAGGCAAAAGAACCTAGAATCCCCTCTCTAGCTAAGCTGCTCCTTATCTTCATATCTCCCATCACATCATCAGGTAACTTTACTCTCTCGAGGGTTAGAATTAGAGCGTATTCCCTTGGAGGAATAACTACTTTCCCTTCTTTTTCCACATCAATTAACTTTCCACTAACAAAAGCTTCTCTACCCACTCTAAGATCATAACCTGCTGGTTGAAGTGATTCTTCAGAAAATGGTTCTATAAGTATTTCTTTTCTTATTTTCCAGTCCGGAAGTAGCATTTTATCACCGAAACCTTTATTACGCTTTCAATTTAAAGCCTTTTCTGAGGGCCGGTGGCCTAGCCTGGATGGGGCGTCGGCCTTCGGAGCCGAAGGTCCCGGGTTCAAATCCCGGCCGGCCCGCCAACAATAACTTTAAAACTTCCACAAATGTGTAGCTTTCTGATGATCATAGCTTTTGACTTTGACGGAACACTCGTAGATAGTTATTCATGCATAGAAGAGGCATTCTATAGAGCTCTAAGGCGTACTTATCCCTGGTTCCCTGGGAAGAGGTATATGGCAAAGCTACTAACAAAGATTGAACTTCAATTTGAGAGACCAAGATTTGGAAGACACAGTGGGAAAATAAAAGCTCCAATGAAGATTTTCCAAGGAAAATTTGCTAGAATATGGTTTGAGGAGAGGGCAAAGCTAACCAAGCCCCTGGAAGGTGCTAGAGAAGTATTAAAGGAACTGAAAAGGGAGGGGCATATTGTCATATCTTTTTCGGCCGAAGATTTTATCCCTGGGGTAAAAGAGTATAGGCTTAGGCAAAGTGGATTGTATGATATTTTTGACGATGTGATTATCTTTGGTCATGGAGTTTCAATAAAGGAGGCATTTCGTTTAGTCAGGGAGAAATATGGGAATGAAACTTTTGTATGGGTCGATGATAAGCCATGGCGCTTCATAGGAAACGGTGACGAGAATACGGAATACGTGTGGATGTACTTTCCTTACACGGCTAGATTTGTTACTAAGGAGATCCTTGACAAAATTCCTCATCTGCACGTGATATATGACCTTTGGAGTCTCCTGGATGTCCTTAGGAGATTGAGCGTATGATAATCAACCTTAGGAAAGGTATTTATTATAATCTTACTAAATTTTTAGTCGGGGATTTGCAATGGGAAATCATTACATTCCAAATTCTGCACACAAGGAAGAAATGCTTAAGGAAATTGGATTATCTTCAATAGAAGAGCTCTTTGCAGACATTCCAGAGAAGTTTATAAAAGAGGAGCTAAATCTTCCAGAGGGGAAGAGTGAGTACGAAGTCTTCCTGGAGATGAATGAGATACTTGAAAAGAACAAGACTGTTCTAGAGATGCCAACCTTCCTGGGGGCTGGAACGTATTTCCACTATATACCAGCCCATGTAAAGCATTTAATTGAAAGGAGTGAGTTTCTAACTTCCTATACCCCCTATCAACCTGAGATAAGCCAGGGAATGCTTCAAGCCCTCTTCGAATATCAAAGCTTAATAGCGGAACTAGTGGGACTTCCAGTGGTTAACTCTTCAATGTACGATTGGGGAACTGCAATGGCCGAAGCAGCTCTAATGACCGTTAGATTACATAAAGGAAAGAGAAAGAAGTTCGTGGTTCCTAAGCATACTCACCCTGAGAGATTACAAGTTTTAAGAACCTACACGAGAGGCCCTGAAGTTGAGATAGTAACCGTTAATTGGAACGAGAGGGGACAAGTGGATGTTGAGGATTTAAAGGAAAAGGTTAAGGACGCTGCTGGAGTTTACATAGAGATCCCGAACTTCTTCGGCCTACTAGAGGAAGAAATAAGGGAAGTTGGAGAGATAGCCCATGAGGCTGGAGCATACTTTGTCGTTGGGGTGGATCCAACTATTCTAGGAATAGTCGAAGCCCCAGGAGAATTAGGAGCTGACATAGTCGTTGGTGAAGCTTCTTACTTTGGTAATCCAATGAACTTCGGTGGGCCTAGGGCGGGGATATTCGCTGTCAAGAACGATATGAAGCTGATAAGGCAGATGCCTGGGAGGATTATAGGAATGACGAAAGATGCAGAAGGAAAGAGGGCCTTCGTGATGACACTCCAAACGAGGGAGCAACACATTAGGAGGGCCAAGGCTACCTCTAATATATGCTCGAATGAAGCCTTAGTTGCAGTGGCCGCTGCGATCCACATAGCTAGCCTCGGTCCTAAGGGGATCAGGGAACTAGGAGAAGTTATCCTGAAGAATACTGCTTACCTTAAGAAGAGGCTCAGTGAAGTTGCTGAGATTCCATTCGATGGCGTCAACTTCAAGGATGTTCTAGTTAGATTTGACAAGCCCTACAGAGAGATCCATGAAGAACTTCTCAAGAGGAACATTCACGGTGGGTACTATGTAGGAAGTCACTTCCCAGAGCTGGGTGAAGCAGCACTCTTTGCCGCTACGGAAACAACTAGAAAAGAGTGGGTTGATGCTCTAATTTCTGCCTTAAAGGAGGTGATTTGAATGTATAGACAAGCTAGATGGGATGAACCTTTAATTTTCGAACTTTCACGCCCAGGAAGAGTGGGATATACCCTTCCAAAACCAATTGAAGATGTTAAAGTCGAGATACCAGAGAAACTCAAGAGGAAAACTCCACTCGAGCTACCTGAGGTTAGCGAGCCAGAAGTCGTTAAGCATTACACGAGGCTAAGTGAAATGAACTATGGAGTTGACTCTGGGATCTATCCCCTGGGTTCATGTACCATGAAGTATAATCCGAAGATAAACGAGGAAATAGCAAATCATCCTAAGGTTGCCTTCATTCATCCTTACCAAGATGAGAGGACGGTTCAAGGTGCTCTAAAGATAATGTGGGAGCTTGAACAGTGGTTGAAGGAGATCACTGGAATGGATCGCTTTACATTGCAACCAGCGGCCGGGGCCAACGGTGAATTTACCGGGGTCATGATAATTAAGGCTTACCACCTTGACAGGGGAGATACCCAGAGGACTGAAATCCTAGTTCCAGATTCAGCTCATGGGACTAATCCTGCTTCCGCATCAATGGCCGGATTTAAAGTAGTTGAGATACCCTCTAACGAAAATGGAACTGTGGATCTAGAGGCTCTGGAGAATGCAGTGAGTGAAAGAACTGCAGGTTTAATGCTCACGAATCCGAACACTTTGGGAATATTCGAGGATGAGATTGAGGAGATAGCCAAGATAGTTCACAAGGTCGGGGGATTGCTCTACTACGATGGTGCTAACTTGAACGGAATCCTAGGAAAGGTTAGGCCTGGAGATATGGGGTTTGATATAGTCCATCTTAACCTCCACAAGACGTTCTCAACTCCTCACGGTGGAGGAGGTCCTGGTGCTGGTCCCGTAGGAGTAAAGGAGTTCTTAAAGGACTACTTACCGGTACCATTGGTAAGTTACGATGAGGAAAACGATAGGTACTACTTGGACTATAACGTTCCAAAGAGCATAGGGAAAGTAAAGGAGCTCTTTGGAAACTTCGCGGTTCTAGTTAAAGCCCTAACCTACCTAAAGATTATGGGCAAGGAAGGATTGAGGGAAGTTAGTGAAGTGGCCGTATTAAATGCGAACTACCTAGCTAGAAAGCTCAAGGGGACTAGGGGATATGAACTGCCTCACAAGGAGCTTAGGAAGCATGAAGTTGTGTTCTCAGCTGAGCCCATGAAGAAAGAGACTGGAGTTAGAACTTTGGACGTTGCGAAGAGATTACTTGACTTCGGATTGCATGCTCCAACGATATACTTCCCACTCATAGTTCATGAAGCCCTGATGATAGAGCCCACTGAAAGTGTAAGTAAGGAAGAGTTAGATGCGTACGTTGAAGCTCTGAAGAAGATAAGCGAGGAAGCTTACACTAACCCGGAGATAGTTAAGAGCGCTCCGCACAACACAGCGGTTAGAAGAGTCGATGATGTTTTGGCTGCAAAGAAGCCAGTTATAACGTGGAAGATGTACAAAGAATTGAAAGAGAAAGGAGAGATAGATTACTAGTCAGACAGTGCCGATATCATCACAGCTCAGACCGGTAAACGCTCATCATCCAAGCCGATGAGGATCGTTAGCCACGCTGAGGATGATGATAAGAGGGTTAGCCGAGGCTTATTTTCCTTCCCTTACATATTTTAAAAATTCTTCCAGGAAGTACATTCCTCCCCCATAGTTAACGGCCTTTGGATGAACGGATAGCACGAATACTCCCTTTGTATGGGTGTATTCAAACTTAGCTACTTGTAGTAAAATTTTAGCCCTTATCTTTCCAGTATACCAGGTATATTCCCTTTCCTTTATTCTTATGCATGTGCCCGAGGGGTAACAAATTCTATCCTTAAGGAATACCGTAAAGTTATTCTCTAAGAGAACGTTTAGAGGGTCTTTAGAGATTTTATACCTTGGAGGGAGAAATATTCTCTCAAAGGTTATATTCGAGGCGTTTAACTCTTCAATTGCTAAGGATAGCTTAATCTTAGCTGTTTCAGAATCGCAGTTGAATTCCTCTCCTATGTGATTATACCCGTGTATACCGACTTTGTATCCCTCTTTTTCAAGCTCCCTAATTAAGGCTTGGAACTTTGGATCTCCACTTATCGGATGTTCATTTGCATGGTTAGGGATCACAAGGAGGATCGTAGAATTCTGAAAGTTATAAGTTGATATTATCTCGGTAATGTTCTGAATGTAATTGCTATACACGGGGCTAACATCATGGATGAGAATTATAAATTGGGGATTTCCCTGGGGAAGTAGAAGCAGGATCATAAAAAAGACGAAAGGGGGCAATAAAAATTTTGAAAAAAGGGACTTCTTATGGCTTGCCATTTCTTCTGTCGAGCCTTTCTTCCCATGTTAGTATCGTGTGGGTGAAAGTCCTATCCTCTTCCTCGATTCCTCTCTTAATTTCTGAAACGTGAGCGTACTGTGCTTTGAATTGCTCCAATATGTAATCCACTGCCTTCTCAGGATCAGCATTCTCTCCGCAGGTATAAACATCAAGAGCTGCATATCCTTTCTCGGGCCAAGTGTGAACTGAAATATGACTCTCTGCAACTATAACAACACCACTCACGCCCATTGGAGAGAACTTAAAGAAGTAGCTCGCTTTAACCTCCATGTTGCCTCTTTTTGCTGCCTCTAGAAATATTTCCCTTATCTTGTTGGCGTCCCCGATGACGTTAGGATCGCAACCCGCTGCCTCAACGATGTAGTGGTGTCCAATCGTGTCCATACCTCTCACCTCCATCTAATTTCTGTTACATTGTGAGGGTGGAATGGAGATGCTTTTAAAGTTTTTTGGTTCAATGGAAAGAGATCGTTAGAATTCTCTCGGATTATAGCAAAACTATTGGGTAGTTTTTTTATTAAGCTGACCTTTAATTATCGTTTTTGGAATATTAAAACAGGTAATTATCGTTTTCGTTCTAGAGCGTCATGTACAGTCCTAGTCAAATTTGATTTTTCTAGTAGCCTCCCTATACCTCTACAAAAGTCACATTTCTACTAATTTTGAATTTAATAGCTATCCTTGCTATTTCCTAATAATGGGTCACTTTTTTAAGGGCCTTTTAGGGTTATGTAGATGTGGCTATGAACTATCTAGAGGCGTTTCCTAAGGAGCTCCGGGAGTATTATAAAAATCTATTTGGAAAGGAGGAAGCAAATAAAATAATGAAGAAACTTAGGGAGCCCGTTGAGCATTACTACATAAGGGTTAACACCCTTAAGATAAGCAGGGAAAAGTTAATTGGAGAGCTTAAAAAAGAAGGATTAAAACCTCTTAGAAGCCCCTATCTTCCTGAGGGATTGTACTTTGTAAGGGAAGGTCCTAATTTCTCCGATGACTTTGAGCCAAAGTTACCTGTCGTGGTTGCTAATAAGTATGCCGCTGAGAGTGTATACCAAGGCGCTATGCTCTATGCTCCTGGAGTTCTAAAGGCCGATAAAAACATTAAGGAGGGGGATGAAGTTCAAATTAGGGATCCTAAAGGATTGCTAGTTGGTATAGGGATAGCGAGAATGGATTATAAGGAGATGACTGAGGCAACAAGGGGGTTAGCTGTGGAGGTGACCTTACCTAAGTTTAAATTACCAAGTTTAAGTGAGCTAAAAGCCTTTGAGAAGGGTTATTTTTATCCCCAAGGTCTCCCTTCAATGGTAACCGCAAGGGTTCTGGAACCTAAAGAGGATGATGTGATAATAGATATGGCCGCAGCTCCCGGAGGTAAAACCACTCATATTGCTCAATTGCTCGAGAACAAGGGTGAGATAATAGCCATAGATAAATCGAAGAATAGGCTTAGGAAAATGGAGGAAAATATTAAGAGACTTGGTGTTAAAAATGTTAAGCTTGTTCAAATGGATGCAAGAAAGTTACCAGATCTCGGGATTAAAGCCGATAAGATACTTCTCGATGCTCCTTGTACGGCCCTAGGAGTTAGGCCGAAACTGTGGGAAGAGAGGACTCTTAAGCACATTGAAGCAACTGCTAGGTATCAGAGGGCATTTATTTGGGCCGCAATTAAGAGCTTAAGAAGGGGAGGGGTATTGGTATATTCAACCTGTACATTGAGCTATGAGGAGAATGAAGGAAATGTAAAGTTCATGATAAGGAAGGGGATGAAGCTTGAGGAGCAATCAATTTTCATAGGTTCCCCTGGGATAGGGATGAATAAAGTTCAGAGGTTCTATCCCCATAAACACTTAACTCAAGGATTTTTCATAGCTAAATTGAGAAAGGTGAAGGATATATGAAAAAGTATCTCCTGATAATCATCGGTGTTACTCTAGTACTCATCCTTTTATGGTGGGCTGGAATTGAGAGAACGATTAAGCTAATGATGAGGGCTGATATTAGATTTATACTTCTTGCAATTCTAATGTACTGCATTTCAGTATTGATCTGGGCAGTTAGATGGAATACTTTTCTTAAGGGGGCTAATATTAATGTATCGTTCGTAAAAGTCATTGAAGGTGTTTTTATTGGGATATTCTTGAATAACTTAACCCCAGGAGCTAGAACGGGAGGTGAAGCCGTAAAAGTTATCTTTATCAAAAAGGCTTCGTCGAATGGAAGCTATTCTAAAGTATTTGCAACTGTGATCGCTGATAGAATACTAGATGTCATTCCAGTGGTAGTTTTTATGATGTTAGCTTTTCTCTACGCTCTGACGATCCATGCTAGAGTCCTTTTAATAATCCTGGGAATTTCGGCCATAATTTTAGTGATAATATTGCTTATGACGACGGTCTTTTCTATTAAGGAAAAGTACGCCCTTTCAGCTCTTTTATATCTAGCAAGGATTTTCAGAAAAATATTTCCATCGAAATTTTCAATGAGTGAAGATAAAATTAAAGAAAAACTTTTAGGAGAGATAAGAGAGTTTAAGGAAACTTTTTTGAGGTTAGCTAAAAGGAAGAGGAGGCTATCGTCTACAATGCTGTACTCGTTCATTTTATGGGGGGCCGATATACTAAAGACATACTTTATATTCCTTAGCCTTGGCGGAAGAATAACATTTCTCCAGGTTCTCCTTGTCAGGATGGCTTCAATTGCAGTAGCCATGATAAGTGTAATCCCTGGAGGGATTGGCATAACTGAGGTTGTCCAATCGGCATTATTCTTAGCCGTTGGGGTTGAAAAAGCCCTCGCAGTTTCCGTTACAATGTTGGATAGGTTAATTTCGTTTTGGATTCCAACGCTACTTGGAGGGATCCTGGTATTGAAAAATAGAAAACTTCTAGTTTCTTCAAGTTAATGGAGTGAATTCCCTTTCAAGAAGACTCAGATCTCTCTTATCGATGGCATTTGGATTAACCATTATAATGATTTTTCCGCCTCTCATTAGTACGTTGTCCTTTAAACCAGTTAAAAACTTGAATACCGATGGAAAACCGTTGTATAGGGTTAAAAACTCGACGCAATCTATGAGGACAATCCCTCCCCTATTCTCTTTTATGAACCTTATGCATAAGTCTAGTATCACGTGAAGGGAGGTTGGATGAACGCCTTTCTCTCCACTACTTGTTACCCAGATAACTCTAGAGGCGAGATTCCTGTACTTTGTGGGATTCCTGGTAATCACTAAAACTCTCTTATTTTTTATTAGGGATAGTACCTCTTCATAAGACCTTGCCAGGTATGCTCCCTCTCCTTTAAATATTGGTTCTTCTGGGAAAAAGAACCTTTCCAAATTCTTCATAAACTCTACATAGGTATAACCGATTCCCCCGAGAATTATTATGTGCCCGATAATGTGTATCTCCTCATAGTACGGGATATAAACAAAAGCTTGGAGCAGATCTATTCCTCTAATGAGAACTCCCAGGAATAAGAAAGTAAAACTTTTGGTGAACACGGATTTAAACTCTATGGGAGATCGTTTTAATTTTACAAAGGCATATATCGAAAGAATTAGGAATAGGAGAAACACTATAAATCTATATGAGAGCACCATTAGATTCACCATGTTATCTCCACCTCATCGGTTCTGAACTTCTGTTTTACTATTGTCTTCTCTAGTGGGAAGCTAATCCCGGCCTTATACATTCTTAATCCTGTGTACGCTATCATTGCACCGTTGTCTCTGCATAGATCATAGGGAGGAACGAAGAACTTAACCCCCCTATCCTCGGCCATTATTTTTAGCATTTCCCTAAGCCTGTTATTGGCGGCAACTCCTCCGACCAGGACTACCTCCTTTTTCTCAGTATGGGCTAATGCTCTCTCAGTAACTTCAACTAGTGCGGCAAACGCGGTTTCTTGAAATGAGTATGCTAGATCCTCGACCCTAAACTTCCCGCTTCTGTACTTCCTTATCGCTTCAGTTAAAAGACCGGAAAAACTTAGATCCATTCCTTTAACGGCGTATGGAAGGTCTATATAATTCTTACCTTTTTCGGCTAGCTTTTCAAGCTTAGGACCTCCGGGAAAACCTAAGCCTAGCTCTCTTGCAAAGACATCTATAGCATTTCCTATTCCAATGTCTAGGGTCTCCCCAAATACCCTATACCTCCCCCCTTCCAATGCCAGAACCTGTGTGTTGCCTCCACTCACGTACAATCCCACAGGATCCTTTATTCCAAACATCTTCGTTATCTCAACATGAGCTATACAGTGGTTAACTCCGACTATTGGCTTATTGTATCGAATTGCTAAAGCCCTTGCTGCGGTAGCAACTACCCTTAAAGCTGGCCCCAGGCCAGGTCCCTGGGAGAAGGCTATTACATCTATATCATCCATTGAAATCCCTGCTTTTTCTAGGGCTTTCTTTAATAGTGGTTTCATTAGCCTTGCATGGTGTTCGGCAGCTTCTTTTGGATGTATTCCCCCTTTTTCAGTAGTTAAAGTATCAAAAACATTAGCAAGTACCTTTTTCTCACTCACTATTCCAATTCCAAGTGTATGGGCAGTTCCTTCAATTCCCAATGCTAGCATATTTTACCGCCAAGCTAAGTAGCCTAGGGGTTAAATTAAGTTTTATGTCTAACGTTTTGATTTTTATCCAAGATGGATGATAGATACCAAAAGTGATTTAACGAAAGTTGCTAATCGAGTTGGCAGGGGTGGCATTGATGATAAAAGAAAAGTTGGAAGTCCTTGTGAAAATGGATCCTAAACGAATGGTGCTGTACCCTCTTATAGTCTTCATTATTGCCCTTATTATAATAGCAGGGATGTACATAAAAACGGGAAGTCCAGTAAGGGAAGGAATTGAGCTTAAGGGAGGTTCCGTTATTACCCTTCAGGGGATTAACGTTGACCCGGATCAACTTGCCAGTGAGTTGGGGAAGCTTGGGATTGAAGCGAATGTTGAGAAATTTACTGGAGTTACTGGAGGTAAGGGTGTTAGAATCTATATACCTGCAGGAGAGGATATTAATAAGGTTCAGAACTTTTTAAAAGAGAAATTTCCTGGGGTTGAGCCCCAAGTAACCTTTATCGGTCCAACATTTGGTAAGATGGTTAGGGAGCAAGGGATTAAAGCTATAGTGTACGCTTTCATTGGTATGGCAGTTGTTGTTTTCCTGTTCTTTAGAGTCCCAGTTCCGTCTTTAACTGTAGTGTTCTCGGCGTTTTCAGATATGGTTATAGCAGTAGCTTTAATGGATATATTTGGGATTGAACTTAGCCAGGCTACGATAGCTGCACTTCTAATGCTAATAGGATATTCAGTTGACAGTAATATTCTGCTGACGACGAGACTTCTAAGGAGGAAGGAATTTTCCGTTGAAGAGGCCTATTACTCTTCACTAAGAACAGGCTTTACAATGTCAACGACGACTTTAGGTGCTTTGGCTTCATTGTGGATCTTCTCAACGGCTAAGGTTATAGATGATATAGCCTCTGTCTTGATCTTTGGACTTCTAGCAGATTTCATGAACACTTGGATATTCAATGCAGGAGTCTTGAGGCTTTACATAAAAAAGAGGGAGGGTAAGAAATGAAATGGAAGAAGATTATTCTAAATGGTAGGGTTTTGTTGCTTATAACGTTCCTCATCTTATCGATAGCCTCTCTTGCGGCTAGGGGATTGACGTTTGGACTTGATATAAGTGGGGGAATATCAATTACCGTAAAGCTCGAAAAACCTGTAACTCCTCAAACGATGGAACAAGTTAGGTTAGCTTTGGAGCAGAGATTAAATGCTTTAGGCGTTAAAGACATAGTAATAGAACCCTGGGGTAATCAGTTCGTAATAGTTAAGGTTGCGGGCGTTGGCGAGGAGGAGGGAAATCAACTCATTGAGACGATTGAAAGGCAAGGTGTTTTCTACGCTGAATTCCAGGGAGTGATCTTTGCAACGGGTAAGGATATACTTAACGTTGGTTCCGTTAGCTATGATCCCAGGGAGGGAGCATGGGTAGTCCCATTTAGACTTTCAAAGGAAGCTGCAGAAAAATTTGCAAAACTGGCCCTTGGAAAAGCAGGATATCCAGTTGACATGTTCCTCGATCCTCCAGTAAACTCCACAATCGTAGCATCTAAGGAGTTCTACCAGGCCCTAAATTCTCCGAGATTCATAATGAGTGGTAACATGAGCTTAATTGAAAGGGTTAGGAAGGCCTTCAATATAAGGATCATTGAATATTCAAACCAGACCCCTGAAGAGATAGCAAGACTTGCCAATGGGAGCGAGAAGATAATACTGGTAGGTGTAGATGGGAAGTTAGCTGAAGAGCTAAAGAGTATGGGATTCAAAGTTGAAGTTAGGAATAGGGAAAAGAACGAAGATTTAGAGGATTTCGTTAGAAGGGTTCTCAGACTTTATGGGCCATATAGGGTTTCTGAGGGGCTGGCAACCGGTAAACCGAGTACTGAGGTTATGATCTCCATTGGAGGATCACAAAATGATATAAGGGCAAGAAATGATGCTCAAGTTGTTGCAGTAGTTTTAAGAAGTGGTTCGCTTCCAATTAAATTGTCAATTGAAAGAATTGACTACATATCTCCAAAGCTAGGTGAAAACTTTAAGAAACAGGTATTAATAGCTGGAATAGCAGCATTGCTTGTCGTCGGTGGTATAGTGTACCTCCACTATAGAAAGCTGAGGATAGCTATTCCGGTTATGTTGACTAGCTTTAGTGAAGTTCTTATTATCCTGGGAATAGCATCCATGATTAAGTGGAATCTTGACTTACCGAGTATAGCTGGAATAATAGCCGCGATCGGTACTGGAGTTGATCAGCAAATAGTAATAACGGATGAGCTTTTAGGAGAAACATCTACCAGAAAGAAGAGGGTAGTCAAGAGAAGTGGTGTATTAAGGAGAATGGGAAGGGCATTCTTCATAATCCTGGCTTCAGCTTCAACTACAATAGTAGCTATGAGCTTTCTATTTAAGTTCTTCGTTGGAGGTTTAAGGGGATTCGCCTTTACAACGATTCTAGGAATACTCGTTGGGATACTGATAACAAGACCAGCCTACGGTGAAATAGCAAAGGTTCTAATCGGCTGGAGGAGGTGAACGAATGTACATAGTTATCATGGGAGCGGGGAGGATTGGAACCCTCGTGGCTAGGATGCTTGAAAGTGAAGGTCATGATGTTGCTATAATAGAGATGAACAGGGAAAGAGCGAGGGAAATATCCGAATATATATCAGGTCTCGTCATTGAGGGGGATGCAACCGACCAAAAAGTTCTAGAAAATGCAAATATAAAAAACGCTAATGCGTTTGCAGCTCTAACCGGAAAGGATGATGCGAACATTTTGGCGTGCATACTTGCAAAGCATTTAAATCCGAACATAATGACGATACTTAGGATAACGGATCCTGGGAAGAAGAAGATCTTTGAAGATGTTAAGGAGCTAAAGACTTACTTTGATATCGTCGTATCCCCAGAAGACATCGCTGCAAATTATATATTTAGAACGTTGGTAACTCCTGGATTCAATAGGGTTCTTTTACCTAGAGAGGGTGCGGAGATAATTCAGTTTCAAATAGATGAAGACTGTGAAGTTGCAGGTAAGCCTGTTAAGGAGCTAAATCTACCGAAAGACTCTTTAATAATCGCTGTTTATGATGAGAAAGGTAACTTAACGATACCTTCTGGTGACACCATCATTCCAAAGAAGGGACAAGTGATAATATTTGCCAAAAATTCTGCACTCCAGGAAGTAAAAAAGATTATGGAGAAAAAGAAGAAAGAGCAGTGAATTTGAGACTCAGGAAGATGAGCCTTTTATTTTGTTTTTTGTTTATAAATAATTGTTCAATAATCCTAGCAAAAAATATTTTAAATGAATGTCAATGATCTGTTCTTGTAATTCTCCCTATCATCCAAAGGAGATGGTTCAAATGGAGGAAGTCCTTAGAGAGATTATTAAGGCTGAGAGGCTTGCTGAAGAGAGAATTGAAAAGGCAAAGGAAGAAGCTAAGAAGATCGTGAGAGAGGCAAAAGAAGATGCGAGAAAAATTGAGGAGGAGATAGTCAAGAAAGCAGAAATGGAAGCTCAAAAGCTTATAGAGGAGAAAAAGAAGGAAGGTGAGGAGGAAGCAAAGAAGATATTATCATCGGGAGAAGCTGAAATAAGCGAAATGTTAACTAAAGCTAAAAGCGAGGAAAAATTTGAGGAGGCCGTTTCAGAGTGCCTAAAAATTATAAGAGGGATTTAAAATGTTTAAACCTGAAAAAATTGTTAAAATTGAGGTGATAACCCTTACTAGATTTAGAGATACCCTGTTAACTTACCTTCATGAAATTGGAGTCGCTCAATTAGAGGAGGTTCCAATAAAGGAGGTTCAAAGGGATACTCCAAACGAATTCTATAGAAAGGCTACTTCTTATAGTATAACGCTCTCAAGGCTTGTAGATACCTTAAAGCAATATTTACCTCCAAAGAAAGGTGGATTTAAAGAATTTATGTTCCCCCAGGAAAAACCAAAGAAAAAATACAAATATAAGGGAATTGAAGCTTTGATAAAGGATGTTGAGACTTTTTTAGAGAGAGTAGAGCCTGAAATTAGAAGTTTAGAGTCTGAGGTTTCAAGGATTAATAATGAGATATCCTCACTTGAAGACACCCTGGAATCCCTTCAAATCTTATCAAATCTGAACGTTGAGGTTGAGTACCTAAGAGGGGGCTCCTTCCTTAATGTTGATGTGGGACTTGTAGATAGGGAGAAAGCTGAACCTCTAATTAAGGAAATTAGCGATGTAGTTGAAGGTAGGGTTCATATTGTAAGGAAGGATATTGGGGCAAGAACGTTATTGGTTGTCGTTTCACTTAGGGAAGACTCAAGTAAGGTTAGCTCAGTTCTCGCTAAGTATGGATTCGAAAAGATAGAGGTTCCAGAGGGTAAGGGTTTACCAAGGGATTTGATTCCTATTTACACTGAGAAGATCAAAGAAAAAGAAAAAGAGTTAGAGGAAGTCAAATCGAGGGGAAGGAAGGTTGCTGAGAGGTATTATGATGAGTTAGTCTTCTATAAGGAGCTCATGGATAATGAAAGGGAGAAGGGTAACTATCTCTCATATCTCGTTAGAACTGAAATGACATTCGGCCTCTTAGCCTGGGTTCCTGAAAAAGATGTTGAGAAAGTGGTAGAAGGGATAAAGAAAATTACAGGTGGAGTTGCTTATATTAACATCAGCGAACCTAGCAAGGAGGAAATTGACAATGTTCCAGTTAAGCTGAAGAATCCTGAATTTCTCAGCCACTTTGAGATGTTAACTGAGATGTATGGAGTTCCTAAGTACAATGAGATAGATCCGACACCGATAATGGCCTTTACTTACTCATTTTTCTTCGGTTTCATGTTAACTGACTTTGTATATGGATTGTTACTAGGTATAATATCGGCATTGCTAGTTAAGGGTCATTCAAAACTTAAGGATGGAACCTGGAAATTTGCAAAGATAATGCTATGGTCTTCAGTATTCACAATGACCCTTGGGATTCTTTTCGGTAGTTACTGTGGTAACGCTCTTGATATGGCCGGAATAAAAGTCCCGAGGATTCTGGATCCGATGGAGCAGGCATTAACGGTGTTAATGATAGCCTTGGCGATAGGATTAGCCCATCTCTTTACGGGGTATCTATTGGGCTTTATAGTTAGGTGGAAGAACGGAGATAAGAAAGGGGCCATCTTTGAACAGTTATCTTGGCTCCTCATAATAATAGGGATAACGTTGTTTGCACTGTCATCGAGGCTTGGAGTGCCTGATTTAATAGTTAAGGGGATATTTGGGATAGGTTTAATCCTCTTTATGATAGGGGAGGTGCTAGCAAATAAAGGTATGGCCGTTCTTTTGGTCATTTCAGACTTCTTTGGCTTCGTTGGTAACTGGCTAAGTTACGCTAGACTAATGGCCCTAGCCCTAGCTACCTCTGGTATAGCTCTAGTTATTAACATATTAGTTGAAATGATATGGGGAATCAAAATAGCCTCTGTTCCCCTTGGCGCACTAATTGGAATATTAGTACTAATAGGCGGGCATATATTCTCGACTGCGATAAACGCCTTAGGTGCATTCGTTCATGCTCTCCGTCTACACTATGTTGAGTTCTTTGGAACATTTTACTCTGGTGAAGGTAGAAAGTTTGAGCCTTTCGCGGCTAAAAGGGAGGTTTCCGAGTTGGAGATAGAAACTTAGGGAGGTGAAGATTATGGATCCGATAGTTTACGTATCCCTTGGAATGGCCCTGGGAGCAGGTTTAGCTGGAGCAGCATCTTCCTTTGGTGTCGGTATAGCAGGTGCTGCTGCAGCAGGTGCTGTAGCTGAGGATGAAAGGAACTTCAGAAATGCTCTAATACTTGAAGGTCTTCCAATGACCCAGAGTATCTATGGATTAATAACGCTCTTCCTGATTGGAATGGCCGCTGGGATAATTGGTGGAGGAGGTTTCAAATTTGCTGAACCAACTACCGAGAATATAATTAAGAGTGCAATCCTCTTTGGCGCTGGGCTACTCGTTGGCCTTACTGGATTTTCAGCAATTCCCCAGGGAATTATTGCAGGTTCAGGTATAGGGGCCGTTAGTAAGAATCCCAGGACGTTTACTCAGAACTTAATATTCGCTGCAATGGCCGAGACTATGGCAATCTTTGGTCTCGTAGGTGCAATAATTCTAATAATGAGCCTCTGATGTTCTTTCTTTAATTTAGGAGGACAGAAAGATGAACGGTGCTGAGCTAATAATTCAAGAAATAAACAAAGAGGCTGAGAGAAAGATAGAGTACATACTCAATGAGGCTAGGCAGCAGGCCGAAAAAATTAAAGAGGAAGCTAGAAGGAATGCTGAAGCTAAAGCTGAATGGATAATTAGAAGAGCAAAAACGCAAGCAGAGCTGGAGAAGCAGAGAATAATAGCGAATGCAAGGCTTGAAGTTAGGAGAAAGCGACTTGCCATACAGGAGGAGATAATCTCTAGTGTCCTGGAGGAAGTTAAAAGAAGACTTGAAACCATGAGCGAGGATGAGTACTTTGAATCCGTTAAGGCATTACTGAAAGAAGCTATTAAAGAACTTAATGAGAAGAAGGTAAGGGTTATGTCAAATGAGAAGACATTAGGCTTAATAGCTTCAAGGATAGAGGAGATAAAGTCAGAGCTTGGGGACGTTTCAATAGAGCTTGGAGAAACAGTAGATACAATGGGAGGAGTCATAGTAGAGACTGAAGATGGAAGAATAAGGATAGATAATACGTTTGAGGCTAGGATGGAAAGATTTGAGGGGGAAATAAGATCCACAATAGCTAAGGTATTATTCGGGTGATAATATGGAAATATCAACGCTAACTACTATCCTTGATACAACGCTGGCCGTAATATTTACCTGGGTAGCCTACAAAACAGGTCAAATCATTTGGAAGTATACCCCCTATTCGTATCCAAATGCTAGGATAAGAGCTATGGAAGCTAGACTTTTAACCGATCAGAGGTTTTCAGAACTAGCCGAGAGTAAGACTCTTCAAAACTTCGTTGTTAGCTTAGAGGATACTGATTATAGTCCCCGCTTAGCCTCTTTGCAAAGTTACAATCTTTATGAGATTGAGAGGGCCCTCGATTTATCCTTAGTTGATTTAGTTGAGTTGATGATTAAAATAATGCCAAAAAGAATTAGGGGCCTCTTCGAAATTCTCCTGGAAGAGTGGGATGTTAGGAATATAACTAATGTTATAAAGGCTAAGCTCTCCAATTTACCTCCTCAAGATTTTATAATCCCTGCGGGGAGAATGTTTCCTAAAGTAAAAGCTATGGTTGAGTCGAAGACAATGGAAGAAATATTAGTAATATTGGAAGGTACGGAGTATGAAGAACCCTTGAGGAAGCTTTTGCTCAAGGAGATAGACCTCCAAGCATTTGAATTGGAGCTTTATAAGATCTATTACTCCAAGCTCCTTAAGTATGCAAGCTCCAGGAAGGGAGAGGAAAAATTGATCTCAGAGGAGTTCATTAAAATGCTCATTGACTACAGGAACATATCAATAATCCTGAGGGCTAAGCTATCCGGAATGCCAAGCGAGGAAATAAAATCCCTCCTAATCCCAGGAGGGATGCTCTCCAGGGCTGTTTTAGAATCAATGCTAAGTAGCGAGGATGTTATGATGGCCCTGGGCGAGTTAGAAGGAACTAGATATGGTGATGCGTTGAAGGATGTCAGGGAAGCCGTCGAGGGGGGAAGGATAGATAAAGTCGAAGAGGCCCTAAGGAGGTACATCCTAAATAGGATGAAAGAGCTCTCTCAGTTCTATCCATTGAGTGTTGCGGTAGCTTTAACGTATCTTTTGGAAAGGGAAAGTGAAGTAAGGAAGCTAAAAGCAGTAGCAAAGTTGATAGAGGACAAAGCTAAACCTGAGAAGATTAAAGAGCTCATAGGTGAGATGGCATGAAGGTAGTTATCATGGGAGATTCAGATACGGTAGTTGGTTTTAGACTAGCGGGAATTCATGAGGCTTATGAATTTGACCTCTCTGAGCTCTCAATAGAGAGGGCCAGGAACAAGTTAAAGGAGTTGGTGGAGAGAGATGATGTTGGTATCATTTTAATCACGGAGAGATTGGCCCAAAAAATAGGGGAACTCCCTCAAGTAAATCTTCCGATAATCCTTCAAATACCTGATAAGTTCGGCTCAATTTACGGTGAAGAATTGTTAAGGGAGATAGTTAGAAGGGCCGTTGGGATTGAGGTTAAGAGGTGAGTAAAAATGGTGGCGAAGGGGAGGATAATTAGGGTTACTGGACCTTTAGTGGTCGCAGATGGAATGAAAGGAGCTAAGATGTACGAGGTAGTTAGAGTGGGCGAACTTGGACTTATAGGAGAGATCATCAGGCTTGAAGGAGATAAAGCGGTAATTCAGGTTTATGAGGAAACTGCTGGAGTTAGGCCAGGAGAACCTGTTGTTGGAACCGGTGCATCCTTAAGCGTTGAACTAGGTCCTGGGTTGTTAACTTCAATATATGATGGTATTCAGAGACCATTAGAGGTCATTAGGGAGAAAACTGGTGATTTCATAGCAAGAGGAGTTACAGCTCCGGCCCTCCCAAGGGATAAGAAGTGGCACTTCATTCCAAAAGCTAAAGTTGGAGATAAGGTGGTTGGGGGAGACATAATAGGAGAAGTTCCAGAGACAAGTATAATCGTCCATAAAATAATGGTTCCCCCAGGAATCGAAGGAGAGATCGTTGAGATTGCGGAGGAAGGAGACTACACAATAGAAGAGGTTATAGCAAAGGTAAAGACTCCTAGCGGTGAGATAAAAGAGCTTAAGATGTATCAGAGGTGGCCCGTTAGAGTGAAGAGGCCTTACAAGGAGAAGCTTCCACCTGAAGTTCCTCTAATAACTGGACAGAGGGTAATAGATACCTTCTTCCCGCAAGCTAAAGGTGGAACAGCTGCAATTCCTGGGCCTTTCGGCAGCGGTAAGTGCGTAGATGGAGATACTCTTGTGCTCACCAAGGAATTCGGCTTAATCAAAATTAAGGAGCTCTATGAAAAGCTCGATGGAAAGGGAAGAAAAATCGTTGAAGGAAATGAGGAATGGACAGAACTTGAGAAACCGATAACTGTTTATGGCTATAAGGATGGTAAGATAGTGGAGATTAAGGCTACTCACGTCTACAAGGGAGTATCCTCTGGAATGGTTGAGATCAGAACGAGAACAGGGAGAAAGATAAAGGTCACTCCAATTCATAGGCTATTCACGGGTAGGGTAACCAAGGATGGCCTTATCCTTAAAGAAGTAATGGCCATGCATGTAAAGCCAGGAGATAGAATAGCAGTCGTAAAGAAAATAGATGGTGGCGAGTACATCAAATTGGATAGTTCTAATGTTGGAGAGATCAAAGTTCCGGAGATCCTAAATGAAGAACTTGCGGAATTCCTAGGATATTTAATGGCCAATGGAACCTTGAAGTCTGGGATCATTGAGATTTACTGTGACGATGAATCTCTGCTTGAGAGGGTAAATTCTCTCTCCCTAAAGCTCTTCGGAGTTGGTGGAAGAATAGTCCAGAAAGTAGATGGTAAGGCGTTAGTGATCCAAAGTAAACCTCTGGTTGACGTTCTTAGAAGGTTGGGAGTTCCAGAGGATAAAAAGGTTGAAAACTGGAAAGTACCCAGGGAGCTTCTACTTTCTCCCAGCAATGTAGTTAGGGCATTTGTAAATGCCTATATTAAAGGAAAAGAGGAAGTTGAAATAACACTGGCATCCGAAGAGGGGGCCTATGAACTAAGCTATCTGTTCGCGAAACTTGGAATATACGTAACGATCAGTAAGAGTGGGGAGTACTACAAGGTTAGGGTAAGTAGAAGGGGCAATTTAGATACGATTCCAGTTGAAGTCAACGGTATGCCTAAGGTATTACCTTATGAGGACTTCAGAAAGTTTGCCAAGTCTATAGGACTTGAAGAGGTGGCGGAGAATCACCTACAGCACATCATCTTTGACGAGGTCATTGACGTCAGGTACATTCCTGAACCTCAAGAGGTATATGATGTAACGACTGAAACCCACAATTTCGTTGGTGGCAACATGCCAACATTGCTTCACAACACGGTGACTCAGCATCAGCTAGCCAAGTGGAGTGATGCCCAAGTGGTTATCTATATTGGTTGTGGAGAGAGAGGAAACGAGATGACGGATGTTCTTGAAGAGTTCCCCAAGCTTAAGGATCCTAAGACTGGTAAGCCATTAATGGAAAGAACCGTTTTAATAGCTAACACCTCTAACATGCCTGTGGCCGCTAGAGAAGCCTCTATTTACACCGGAATCACGATAGCCGAGTACTTCAGGGATATGGGATATGATGTAGCCCTAATGGCTGATTCAACCTCAAGATGGGCCGAAGCCCTGAGAGAGATCTCAGGTAGACTTGAGGAAATGCCTGGTGAAGAGGGATATCCAGCTTACTTAGCCTCAAAGCTTGCCGAATTCTACGAGAGAGCAGGTAGAGTTGTTACCCTTGGAAGTGACTACAGGGTTGGAAGCGTTTCTGTAATAGGAGCGGTGTCACCTCCTGGAGGAGACTTCAGTGAACCTGTAGTTCAGAACACGCTTAGAGTTGTCAAGGTCTTCTGGGCTTTAGATGCCGACTTAGCTAGGAGAAGACACTTCCCAGCAATCAACTGGTTGACGAGCTATTCCTTGTATGTTGATGCAGTAAAGGACTGGTGGCATAAGAACATTGATCCCGAATGGAAGGCGATGAGGGATAAAGCCATGGCTTTGCTTCAGAAGGAATCCGAGTTACAGGAGATAGTTAGAATTGTTGGTCCCGATGCATTACCTGAGAGGGAGAGAGCAATCCTCTTAGTTGCCAGAATGCTTAGGGAGGATTATCTACAGCAGGATGCCTTCGATGAAGTAGATACCTACTGTCCACCCGAGAAGCAGGTTACGATGATGAGGGTTCTCCTGAACTTCTATGACAAGACCATGGAAGCCATAAACAGGGGAGTTCCCTTAGAGGAGATAGCTAAGTTACCCGTTAGGGAGGAAATAGGTAGGATGAAGTTTGAGCGTGACGTATCTAAAATTAGATCCTTAATTGACAAAACTAACGAACAGTTTGAGGAGCTCTTCAAGAAGTATGGGGCGTGATGAAAATGAGCAAGGAATACTCAACGATAAGCAAGATTTACGGTCCTCTAATGATAGTTGAGGGGGTTAAAGGAGTAGCTTATGGTGAAGTGGTTGAGATCGAAACTGAGAGCGGAGAGAAGAGAAAGGGGCAGGTTTTAGATGCAAGGGAAAATATGGCAATAGTTCAGGTTTTCGAGGGAACTAGAGATTTAGATATAAAAACAACTAGCGTACGCTTCACCGGGGAAACCCTCAAAGTTCCAGTAAGCATGGATATGTTGGGAAGGATATTCAATGGAATAGGGAAGCCAATAGATGGAGGTCCAGAGATTATTCCAGAGGATAGGAGAGACGTTCATGGTGCTCCCCTTAACCCAGTGGCTAGAGCTTATCCCAGGGATTTCATTCAAACTGGAATTTCAGCAATAGATGGTATGAACACACTTGTTAGGGGCCAAAAGCTACCTATATTTAGCGGTTCAGGTTTACCCCACAATCAACTTGCCGCTCAAATAGCTAGGCAAGCTAAGGTTCTCGGGGAAGAGGAGAGTTTCGCAGTAGTTTTCGCTGCTATGGGTATAACTTATGAAGAAGCCAATTTCTTTAAGAAGAGCTTTGAAGAGACTGGAGCAATAGAGAGAGCAGTCCTATTCCTGAATTTAGCCGATGATCCAGCTATTGAGAGAATAATAACGCCTAGAATGGCCCTTACGGTTGCCGAGTACTTAGCCTTCGACTATGATATGCACGTATTAGTTATCCTCACAGACATGACGAATTACTGTGAAGCTTTGAGAGAGATATCAGCAGCTAGAGAAGAAGTTCCTGGGAGAAGAGGCTATCCTGGCTACATGTACACAGATCTAGCGACGATCTACGAGAGAGCTGGAAGAATTAGGGGAAGAAAGGGTTCAATAACACAGATGCCAATACTAACGATGCCTGACGATGACATAACTCATCCAATCCCAGATTTAACAGGTTACATTACGGAGGGTCAAATAGTTCTAAGCAGGGAATTGCACAGAAAGGGAATCTATCCGCCTATAGATGTTCTTCCGAGCCTTTCAAGGCTCATGAAGGATGGTATTGGGAAAGGAAAGACTAGAGAAGATCATCCACAGTTAGCCCAGCAATTGTATGCTGCCTACGCTGAAGGAAGGAGTCTGAGGGATCTCGTTGCTGTCGTTGGTGAGGAAGCCCTAAGTGAAACCGACAAGAAGTACTTAGAATTCGCTGATAGATTCGAGAGGGAGTTCGTTGCCCAGGGATACTACGAGGATAGGAGCATAGAAGAAACCCTTGACCTTGGCTGGGAATTACTTTCAATACTACCCGAAAGTGAGCTAAAGAGAGTGAAGAAAGAGATGATAATGAAGTATCATCCAAAGTACAGGAAGCGCTCCTCTTAATTCCATTTTACTAGGTGACAGGAAATGCCAGAAATTCTTAAGATAAAACCCACAAGAATGGAACTCCTAAAGTTGAAGAGAAGAGTTAAGTTAGCTGAGAGGGGCCATAAGCTTCTCAAGGAGAAGCAGGATGCCCTAATCATGGAGTTCTTTACAATATATGATGAAGCCCTTTCTTTAAGGAGAGAGCTAATTCGAAAGATGGAGGAGGCTTTCAACTCTCTAAGAAGGGCCCAGGTGGACGTTGGAGCATTAAGATTAAAGGAAATAGCCATTGGGGTCAAGCCTAACAAAGAAATTGAAATCAAAACAAGAAACATAATGGGTGTTAGGGTCCCGTTGATCGAGGTACCTGAACTTAAAAGGAAAGCCAGCGAAAGAGGTTATGCCTTCGTTTCAACAACTTCAACGGTAGACATGGCCGCTGAAAAGTTTGAGGAGGTTTTGGAGTTAGCAATAAGACTTGCAGAAGTTGAAGAATCCCTTAAGAGGCTTGGAAAAGAGATAGAGAAAACCAAGAGGAGAGTTAATGCTTTAGAATACATAATAATCCCGAGGATGGAGAACACGATCAAGTTCATAGAGCAACATTTGGATGAGATGGAAAGGGAGAACTTCTTCAGACTAAAGAGAGTTAAGGCAATATTAGAGGCTAGACAGTCTATGTAGGTTTTTATGTAGCCAAATTGCTTAAATATTCCTCTTCTAATTATACCTTTGGTGAAAAAAGTGGGCGAATACTTTTTAGATCCAAACCTTGATCCAGGAAGGGATCATATCCTATACAAGGATGATGAGCACATGGTAATTTACTTGGGAACCCAGGAAGGGCTTGAGGATGTAGATGTGAACAGCTATTTAATAGTTAGCAAGGGGAAAGGTATACTAATTGATCCAGGAGGTTACAAGATATTTACTAAGGTTTTAGCAAATGTGTCGAAGTACATAGATCCGAAAGATATAGAGTACATTTACATGTGCCATCAAGATCCCGATGTAGCTGGGAGCATTCCCTTATGGAGGGAGATTAGCAATGCAAAAATAATAATTCACTGGTTATGGGTAAGGTTTCTTCCCCATTTCGGATTTGAGAACATAAGGGGTTACGCTCATGAACTTCAGGATGAGGGGGAAACTCTCAACTTTGGAGCTACAACGTTGGAATTTATTCCTGCCCATTTCCTTCATAGCCCAGGACACTTCACAGTATATGACAGGAGGAGCAAGTTCCTATTCTCTGGAGACATCGGCATAGCCTTTCCAGATGAAAGGTACCTAGTAGTCGAGAATATGGAGAGGCATATTCAGTATATGAGGCCACTACACGAAAGGCTAATGGCCAGTAATAAGGCCTTAAGATTGTGGGTTAACAAAGTTAGGGGGCTGGATATAGAGGCTATACTCCCTCAGCACGGTGCTATAATTCCGAGAAGATTTGTCCCTAGGTTTCTAGATTGGCTTGAGAACCTAAAAGTTGGGGTTGATTTAATGAGGTGAGGAAAATGGACATCAAAAGTCTAGAGAAAACATCCACTGCGCTCTCTCAGTCACTTAGAATATCCGTCTCGGGAAAAGAGGCAAGTAAGATCATCAATGAGCTTGCTGAGGAAATAAGTGGAAAATTTATGGAGAATAATACCCTAATACTTGATAATATTGAGAAATTGTCGGAAATAATGTCTGAGCTTGATAGATTTCAAAGGGAGTTTTTACCCTTCTTCCAAAGACTTGAAGTCTTTTCAAGGGAATTTAACACCCTCGTTGAGCATTTAGAATCAGTGTCAAAGATCAGCGACTCAATAGCTAGCGTTGCTAAGCAAACAAATCTAGTCGCCCTAAATGCATCAATAGAGGCCGCTAGGGCCGGAGAAGCGGGAAGAGGATTCGCTGTTGTTGCAGATGAAATTAGAAGGATGGCCGTTCAAACTATGAACCTTGCGAGAGAGATAAAAGAATTTAATTCTAAAGTTATGGATCAGCTTGATTCTCTGAGGGAAGTCCTCGGGATCATGGATAGGATCAGGGAGGGAACTGAAATACTTGGAAAGGATATAAGGGTGATAGTTGAGATAACGAACATTTTGAGTGAGATTTCTAAGGAGCAGGAGCAGTTCATAAACGATATAAAAGGATTGAAAGGTATAGCCCTAGCTATAAGCAAGTTTGCCGAGTTACAAGAGAAATACAATAAGGACTTAGCCTCCCTTCTAAGGATCATGGCCAGCGAATATTCCAAAGAGGCTGGAGGAGGTAAGAATGGTCGAAAGGGTATACTATAAGGATCCTTATTTAAGGGAAATTGATGCAAAGATCGTTGACGTTAGAAAAGAAAAAGATAGAGTAGAGGTCGTGTTGGATAGAACGATTTTCTATCCAGAGGGAGGAGGACAACCGGGGGATAGGGGAGTCATAAAAGGGAATGATTTTGAAATAATGGTGGAAGATACCATTGAAAAGAACGGAGAGATATTTCACATTGGAAAGTTAAGGGGAGAGATCCCAAAGGAAGGAGAGAAAGTCAAACTCTACTTGGATTGGGAGTGGAGATACGGAAACATGCAGATGCACACGGGTCAGCATATATTATCCGCTGTTCTAAAGAAGCTTTATGATCTTGATACGACGGGATTCAATATATTTAGGGATTACGCAAAGATAGAAGTGAATGGGGAAGTTAACTGGGATATGATAGAGAGGGCCGAGTTAGAGGTCAATAAGATCATCATCAACGACCTTCCAGTAGTTATTGAGGAATATGATAAGCTTCCTGAGGAAATTGCTTTGAAGCTAAGGAAAAACGTCACAAAGGTAAAGGAGAAAATTAGAATAGTTAAAATAGGAGATGTTGATGTCACCCCTTGCGGAGGAACCCACGTTAAATCGACTAGGGAGGTTGGAATTATAAAAGTTCTCAGGTTTTATAAGAAATCTAAAAACCTGTGGAGGATAGAATTTACATGTGGATATAGGGCGATAAGCAAAATGAATGAGATTCTAAGGGATTATTGGGGATCCTTAGATTTAATGCCTAATAAGAATCCTCCACTTATTGAGAGGATTAATGAAGTCCTTAGGACCGTTAACTCCCTTGAGAATAGAATAGAGGAGCTAAGAAGGGAAATATGGGAATGGAAGGGAAAGGCATTATTAAAAGAGGGCGTTAAGGTGGGGAATTACACCGTAATTACCCATGTAGAGAATTGGAATATGAAGGATGCCCAGGCCTTTGCGATAGACTTCGTTAAAAAGAATTCAAACACGATATTATTGCTTGCTAATGAAAAGTACGTCCTCTTTGCGAAGAATGAAGGTGTTCCAGTGTCGATGAGGGAACTACTTAAGGAGGTTATTGATGAACTTGGAGGGAAAGGAGGAGGAACGGATAATCTAGCTAGGGGAAGGGTGGAGGCTAAGCCAGAGGAAATCTTTGATGTAGCCTTAGAAAAGCTTAGAAGCCATCTTCAAGTTTAAGCTTTTTCTTAACCAACTCCCATTGCCATTGAGGAACTTCTGGTTTTTGTACTTTTTTTAGAGCTTTTTCTTTATTCAAAAGTCCATACCTAACAAGGGCTGCTATTCTTCTATGCTCAAATGAGTAACCATGTCTCTCCCAAAATCTCTGTAGAGCTGGGCCTAAAATCAAACAGTTACTAGTATAGCCTGGAAGCTCCGGTAACTCAACTGGCAACTTCTTAAGGATCTTCATCCTTTCCTCCTCTGACATTAAGGATAGAATCCTTACCTGGATTATTCCTCCACTCATTAATCTGTAAGGGTGATGGCCAAAAGGTAGTTCATGCCCTGTGATCATGTATCTATACCCCTTCTTTAATGCATACTTTCTAAGGATCTCCATTGTCCTCCTGGAGCACTTTCTGCATGGAGATTTAGCCTTTAGTAATGCCTCCCTGAATATATCAGAATAATCTCTCTTTATTATAGTTAAAGGAACGTCTAAGTACTTGGCAACGTTCTTTGCATTCTTTATAGCTTGGGGTGCTATAAAACCATGATCGACCATTACTGCCTCAACATCTATCGAGTATTTTTCTTTGGCTAAATATAATGCAACTATACTATCTTTACCCCCAGAATAAGCAACAATTGCTTTATCTACTTTGGATAAAATCTCCTCTAGTTCTTTCTTTATCTTTTCCTTATCTGGAGGGTGCTCTAGAAATACTTTGCACTCTTTGCATATTGGCCTTCCATCTACTATTAAGATTCTCGTTATCCTTTCATCATTTATGCAGATTGAACATTTCAGCATGGTAGTTAGCTTTTATATCTTCACTTTTTAAGGTATCCTCTCATGCCTAAATATCCAACTTACTTCTCTTTACGAGTGGCACAACTTCTCTAGCTACCCTCCTAACACTATAGAGAGTTATTGGATCCATCTGCTTAAGCTGAACTAATATACATCCGCTTATCCTAACGTCTATGTACTTTTTGGCTTCCATTGCAGCTTTTAATAGCTCCCTTATGCTCTCTGCTCTTTCAAAGTCTAATCCTGCTTTTTTCAGCCTCTCCACGTTTAATTCATGGATCGTTAGGGGTTGGAGGTGCATTTCATCTATTCCCAGAGAAGCTGCGAGTTCTGCAATTTTTGGTATATCCTCATCATTTATTCCTGGCATAAATACAGTTCTAACAACCGAGCGGACACTTTTATCTTCTCCAACGATTTTAAGGGCGTTAACAACTTGCTCAAATGTATCTGCATTTGCTATTCTCCTATGCTTTTCTCTATCAGCAGCATTCAAACTTATCATTACTAAATCAAAGTCTAACTTTTCCCAGAGCTCCCTTGTTAGTAAGGATCCATTAGTTTGAAGATCAAGCCTAGCTTCTGGGAATCTCTTTCTGAGCATTTTGTTTACTTCGACTATCCTGGGGCTTAACAGAGGTTCCCCATATTGGGAGATTGTTATAACCTTCGGGTTATCCCAGCCATAATAACCTGGTTTTGGGGCCTTGCCCAATTTTACCGCTACATTGGAGTAGCAGAATATACAATCGTGGTTGCATGCTGGGGTTAGCTCGTAGCTCGGATGATGAACTGGATTTGGATTCGTTAAGTCCAATCCCTGACAATAGTTACAGTGGGTTGGCCAGGTCATCTCATCAACGAATTTTTTCAACTCTCTAGCTTCTTTATTTTCTAATCTTTGGGGTTCAATTCCCATCGCTCTAGCAAGCTCTTCCCAGGAATACCTCTTCTTCATGCTTTCACCTCAACCCTTTTATCCTCCCGTCTGGCAACCTTGTGAACTTCCCAAACTCTGTATCTTTTAACTGTTCTCCCGTGAATACGGGGCCATCCCTACATACGAGATAAGGTCCAAGTGCGCAACTCCCACAAATCCCTATCCCACATTTCATGTATCTTTCCGCTGAAATTTGGGTTCTTTCGTAGTTCATGATTTCTAAAACCTTTGCGAGCATGATCTCTGGACCACAAGCGTAGACCTGTGAAAATTCTTCCTTCCTCTTGGCAAGCACATCTGTTGGGAAGCCTTTGATTCCATATGAGCCATCATCGGTTGTTATAACTATTTCATCAACGTAATTTTCTATATCCAAAAGGGCCAACTCATCCTTACCCCTAGCTCCATATATAAGGACTTTCTCCTCAAGCTTTCCATGTTTTGCGAGGGCGTATATCGGTGGTATTCCTATTCCTCCAGCAACTAAGGCAACCTTCCCTTTCACCTCTTTAAACCCGTTTCCATAGGGGCCCCTAATCCATAGGTAGTCACCTTCCTCGAGCGTGAAGAGTTTCGATGTGAAGGGACCTACCCTTTTTACAACGATTAAATCTTTATCAGCTAGACTGAAAGGTTTCTCATTGACCCCTGGGAGCCATACCATTATAAACTGACCTGGGGTGAAGTCAAGCTTCTCGTCAAATCTAAATGCTTTAATGTTCTTGGCTACTTCCCAAGTTTCCTTGAGCGTTACCCTCCTTAACAATTCTCTCCCCCCTGGGCTTTCCTATTATCTCATCATCTTCCATGACTACTTCTCCCCGCAAGATCGTCATTATAACTTTTCCTTTTACCTTCCACCCTTCATAAGGTGTCCAGTTTGCTTTCGTGTAAAAGTTTTCTGCTTTTATAGTCCATTCCTTTTTCATATCTACAACTATCAAGTCGGCATCCTTCCCTTCTTCCCATCCCTTGTTCTTTATTTTGAATATTCTAGCCGGATTTATTGACATCTTCGCAACTATATCCCATATGGTTATCATTCCTTTGTTTACAGCGTCAAGTAAAAGCGCTACCTCTGTCTCTAACCCGGGTAAACCTGCAGCCCCAGCTTCTTTATCTTCTAACGTATGAGGAGCATGATCGCTCGCTATTATTGGAATACTTTTCAGGTTCTCCCAAAGATACCTTCTGTCTTCTTCATCCCTAAGGGGAGGGTATACCTTTAGAAGTTTTGACCTTTCATAATCCCTTCTCGTTAAGAAAAGATGATGGGGGGTTACTTCAAAGCTCACCCAGGGAATGTTTGCTTTTAGTATCTCTTTTAATCCATCTTTTGTTGAAACGTGACATATATGTAGTGGCTTCTTCATCTTTTTGCTTGCTTGGAGGGCCTTTTTTATTGCAACAACTTCAACTATTGGTGGCCTCTCTGGGTATCTGTTTATAAGTTCATACTCCTCTGCGTGAACGCTCACGATATCGGGAGCCTTTTTGTAATCTTCCTCAAAGTTCTTTGAGTAAATTCCACCGGTTGATGCCCCCATAAATATCTTATAGAAATCTGCCTTAGCAGGCTCATTTCCAGCTATAAGGAATCCTAGTGCATAGTCGGAGTAGCTCTTCTTTTTAAATATCAACTCTCTTAGCTTGAGCGTTTTCTCATCCATTATCGGGGGTTTCGTGTTGGGCATGTCAAAAACCGTCGTTATGCCTCCATGAATTGCAGCTTTTGTTCCGCTTGCTATTGTCTCCTTATAGCTTTCGTTAAAATCCCTAAGATGAACGTGAACATCGATGAGGCCTGGAAGTATTATTTTCCCTTTTTCAACCTTTATTTTTTTGTCACCTTTTAATTCTCTTAAAGAAAATTTTGCAATTTTGTCATCCTCTATACCTATCGAACCGTCAATGATCTTTTCTTTAAATAAAAATTTGCCAACGACAACTAAATCCACTTGGGTCACCAAAGTTAGAAAGTTATTAAAAGGTTCTTAAGTTTTTTCTACCTTTCTTTTTTGGTTCTACGTTACTTTTGGGAAAAATATGGAGTGATACTGTTGGTTTTAACGTTAAATTGAACTAAGCGTAATTGTTAATAAATTTGAGCTATAGCCTGTCTAATCTTGGCCGAATACCCATTTATAGCTTAAATTTGCGGAATAGTCGCAATCCTTAAATATCAGAGTTTGTGTATAAAGTTATGCCTTGTAAGCACTACCTTAGGCATCTCTGTTTCAAATTTGGATCTAAAGTGTGTAGGTGGTAGGACATGAAGAAAAAAGTTGGTATATTAGCAATATTAGTTGCCTTAGGAATGTTAGTGACACCCCTTCTACATCCAGTGAGTGCAGAGGAGCAAAAGGTTCTAAAGATAGCAATGTACTCAGCAACTGGTTCTCTCTTCATGGGTGTTTGGAATCCAAGTGCAGCAGGATTCAGGGATGTGTATTCAACTAGAGCAGCGAGCCTAGCCCAGGATGAAGGATCTTCAGTTTGGGGAATAGACGGTGACTATCACCCATACAGATGTACCATAGTTGAGGCCAAGGAAAACGTCAAGATACCCAGTGATGCCGTAATCTTCAATTCAACAAGCAAGAAGTGGGAAGCTGCCTATGCTGGTCAGACGGCCCCTGTTGCAGTTACATTCAAGTGTCAGAAGATTTACTTCCATGATGGTCACAAGCTAACAGTTGCCGATGTTATATACAGCTACTATTGGGAGTGGGAGTGGACTAGCCAGGATGGAGACAATGATCCATACTATGACCAGAACGAGGCTGATTGGAACGCGGAGACTATGGCAAAGCTCCTCGGAATTAAGGTCGTTAGTGAGGATGATGACCACTTCGTTATAACGATCTATCACAAGTACACGTTCCCACCATATAAGTGGTATGAGTACTGGTACTTCACACCGTACACCTCCTATCCATGGCAACTAATCTATGCAATGAGCGAAGTTGTTGCTGAGAGTAATAAGGCTAGGCTTGCTAACCAGACCCAAGGTAAGCAACTCTTCTCCTTCAGTGAGTCTACTGAGGATATTCAACAGATCGACATGCTGACCCCAGCCCATGCAAAGGTTGTCATGGAAGAGTTGGAGAAGCTTAAGAAGGAGAAGCCCATTCCAGACGTTCTTAAGCAATTCATATACAACGAACAGGATGAGATTAAGGAGTATGATGATATTATCAACTTTATTAAGCAGCACAACCACATGTTCATTTCAAATGGTCCATACATAATTGACGTTTACAAGCCAGAGAACCTCTACCTCAAGTACATAAAATTTGACAAGTGGGTCAAGCCAGAGTTTGCCGAGGACATGTATAACTTCGAACCATACTTTGACGTTATCGAGCTTTATGGTATCCAGAACGAGAATACTATAATCCTAGGTGTTGCCAAGGGAGACTACGACTTATCCTGGTATTCATTCCCATCATTCAAGTTCTCAGGACTTAGTGAAGAGGACAGAAACAACATTGACATGTACGTTAACATCGGTGGATTCTGGGACATGGTTTGGAACCCAGTACACGACAAGGATAACCCGTACCTAGTTACCGTTGGTGACAAGAAGTACTTCAACCCATTCGCAATTAGGGAGATAAGATTTGCCCTAGAATACCTAATCAACAGGAACTACATCGTCCAAAACATCCTACAGGGTTCAGGTGGCCCAATGTTCACCCCATGGACAAGCGGTGACAAGTTAGCTATTAAGAAGTTACAACCAGTACTTGATGCCTATGGTCTTGATGCTCAGGGTGATGAGGAGTATGCTCTTAAGCTTATTGATGATGCTATGAGGAAAGCCGCTAGGGATCTTGCTAAGATGGGTTACAAGCTTGAGAAGGTTAATGGTAAGGGGTACTTTAACGGTCAACCTGTTAAGCTCGTTGGTATTGGTAGGCAGGAGGATGAGAGGAAGGATGAAGCTTACTACATTGCAAACATACTGAAGAAAGCCGGATTCGACGTCCAAGTCAAAATCGTTGACAGAAGAACAGCAAGCAAAATGGTTTACCTCTCAGACCCAGCAAACTACGAATGGAACTACTACACTGAGGGTTGGGTTGCAGGTGGTAGCGTGAAGTTCTCAATAAGCAGGATCTTACAGTACTACACAACCGCATGGTTCGGTCCAGGATTCGTTGGTTGGAAGTTCACACCACAGAATACCTACAGAGCAACAGTAGAAGAAGTTCTCAAGTACCTTGGTGAGGGAGATATACAATCAGCAATTGACATGTTAGAGCTTGAGTACTACACAAGCCCAGACAAGCTTAAGCCAATACTCAACTGGACAGCAGACGACGTAGGATGGCTCATCTACACCAGCCACTACAAGAACCAGACTCTTGACTCAGAGGCCAAGTACTGGGATCTTACAAAGATCGGTGCAGCCTTAGGTATCTATGAGAGCTTCAGAGTATTCACAGCAGAGAACTGGGAGTTCTTCCCAGTTAACAAGAGGATCAAGTTCAGAGTCATGGATCCAGCAGTTGGTCTAGGTAACTCAATAGTCATGAAGAGTGCTTATCTTGCTGAAGCTCCACAGTCACCAACTAAGACTGAGACTACTACCTCATCTCCAAGCCCAACCAAGACTGAAACCCAAACACAGACTACGACTTCGTCACCTAGTCCAACGCAAACCACCAGTCCATCTCAGACTACAACTACCACAACTTCACCAAGCCAAACCAAGACCGGAGGAGGCATCTGTGGACCAGCACTAATTGTTGGACTAGCAGCAATACCATTAATCCTAAGGAGAAGGCGCTGATTTCTCCTCCCCTTTAGTTTTCTCCTTGATTTTTAAATTTTAGAAACCCTTCTCTTAAGCTCTCTTTCTCGTTAGTTCTTTCGGCTTATCGTTTAGATGACTTTCGAAAGTAAGATATATAAGGTAGTTTTACAAGCTTGAAAAAGATAATGTTCAAACTTGTTCCTTCAAAAACTGGAATGTTCAGGAGGGTGTGAGATGGGATTAGGGAAATATCTTGTCATTAGAATTATTAACGCGCTAATAGTGCTTTCGATAGTGACGTTGGTCGTCTCAGCACTCTTCGTTAAGGTAGCAGAGAAAGATCTAGAAAATAGAATCCAAGAGCTGATAAATTCTGAGTATCAAAGTTTAGCTCAAAGAGGAAGGGCCCCTGCTAATCCAGATGAGTGGAGAGCTGAAAGAATTGCCTATTATAGGCACCAATTTAAATTAGATAGACCCTATTGGTGGAGAGTCTTGTATTATTCAAAGAGGACGATAATGTTAGATTTTGGTAATACGAGAATACCGATATTTGGAACTGAGAGAAACGTAAAGAACATAATTTCATTAGCCCTTCCAAGGACGATACTCCTCTTCACAACGGCTCAAATTATAGTCATCATAATAGGGCTTCTCTTGGGTGTAAAAGCTGCTCAAATGGTGGGGAGTGCATTCGATAGATCGCTATCTATCCTGGCCCTAGTAACTACAAGTATTCCAATGTGGTGGTTTGGAATGATGTCCCTACTTATCTTCGCATTTAAGCTCGGATGGTTCCCTGCTAATTCAATGCCAGATCCTAATTTAACAGGATTAGCTCACGTCCTTGATGTTGCAAAAAGGTTAGTCCTTCCAATATTTACAATAGTCTTCGTACTCTTTGGAGGTTGGGCTTGGGTAACTAGGAATATAATGATCACAACAATGCAGGAAGACTTTATTATGGCCGCTAGGGCTAAAGGTGTCCCCGAAAGGAAGGTGATTTATGGTCACGCCTTAAGGGCTGCAGCACCTCCAATAGTCACAATGACGATATTCTCCCTGCTCGGATCACTTGGTGGTGCAATCATAACTGAGAGTGTCTTTAACTGGCCAGGTATGGGTAGGGTTTACTGGATAGCAATTCAGACAAATGAAATTAACCTTGTTATGGGTCTAACGTTCATAAGCGTCGCTCTGTACTTGACTGGAGTTATAATCGCCGACATATCATACGGATTCCTAGATCCAAGAGTCAGAGTTGGAGCTTCAGCAAAGATGTGAGGTGAGAAGAAATGAGATGGGTTGATATCAAGGATTCACTCTCAAATTTCTGGTTTGAATTCAAGAGACAAAAAACTGGAATTTTAGGGATAGCTCTATTAATCTTCTGGATTATAATCGCCCTTGGCGCTCCTTACATAACTCAGCCTGACATTCCGGATAAGTGGAAGACAATATGGATTGATTATCCGAAAGTCGTGCCACCGACGTGGGCCGGAGTGTTTAGCGGTGTAAAAGAGGCCCCCCATCTTATGATACCCCCAGAGGAGTTACAGAAGTATGTAACTAAAAGCAAAAACAAGATAATAATTGATATCCCCTATAATATGCAGTATGATGTACCTCCTCAGGATATAGTCATGATGCACGTTTCCGGTAATTCTTCAGGAAGGTTAAAACCTTCCTTAACATTGAAAGTCAAGAGGCCCGATGGAGAAGAGCTGACTTTGCTGAGCGGATTAAAGATAAAGGGATCCACGAACATTCAGATTGCAAGGGATACCAATGTTAGGAGAAATGTAATTAACTGGGTTAAAATGAAGACTGGAATCCAGTTAGATCCAACAAAGGAGTTTGAGCTTATAACAACGTTGGATACGCTAAAGGTTGTATTCGCTAAGATATCTCCGAATATGCTTGACTCACCCGAGCCACTTAGGGGTGAATATCACATAATATATGAGATAAAACTTCCAAGGGGAACTTCAGTAGATCTTTCAAAAGCTGAGGTAGTGCTCACCGGAAGAACCTACGGTTACCTTGGGACTGATGATAAGGGTAGAGATCTCTTTGCTGGACTTGTATGGGGTTCGAGAGTGTCATTAGCTGTTGGAATTTCGACTGCGGTACTCTCAGTTCTAATAGGAATATTCTACGGTGTAGCCGCAGCGTACTTTGGTGGCTGGACGGATGAGCTAATGATGAGATTCCAGGAGTTCATGGCTTCAATACCAACGCTTCCAATTCTAATCCTCCTGGGAACTTACTTTGGAGGTCATATCCAGCTTTGGCAGATAGTTTTACTATTAGCAGTGTTCGGTTGGGTGGGAATAGCGAGAGTTGCGAGAAGTATGGCGTACCAGATTAAGGAGCAGACTTATGTAGAGGCCGCGATAGCGCTTGGTGCTGGAACCGGAAGGATTATCTTCAAGCACATGGTTCCACAGTTGCTACCTTACGCATTTGCTCAGATGGCTTTAAGCGTTCCAGGTGCCGTTCTAGCCGAGGCTTCTCTAAGCTTCTTGGGACTTGGTGATCCAACCCAGGTAACATGGGGTCAGATACTCCACGATGCCCAAGTTGCCGGAGCTGCCGTTAATGGCTATTGGTGGTGGGTGATTCCTCCAGGAATAGCTATCGCACTAGTAGCTTTGACGTTCGTCTTGATTGGTACCGCGTTAGATAGAGTCCTGAACCCGAGGCTCAGGAGATTATGAGGTGGTTGGTATGGGTAAGAAGATACTTGAGGTTAAGAACCTTAAGATGTATTACTTCACCTCTAGGGGCCCCGTTAAGGCCGTTGACGACGTTACCTTCGACTTAGAGAAGGGTGAAGTTCTTGGCTTAGCTGGAGAGAGTGGTTGCGGAAAATCATCTATTGGATTCACTCTAATGGGAATGCCCCAGCCCCCAGGAAGAATCGTTGGTGGTAGCATAAAGATCGACGGTAGGGAAATTGTTGGATTACCTGAGGATGTCCTGAGAAGGGAGATAAGATGGCAGAAGATTTCAATGATCTTCCAGGGGGCAATGAATGCTCTCAATCCAGTTTATACCGTGGGATATCAAATGATTGAACCCTTGATATATCACAAGGGAATGGACAGGGAAGATGCTTTAGACAGGGCTATGAAGTATTTAGAGCTCGTAGGACTCGACCCAGAGATCGTTTACAGGTATCCCCACGAGCTTTCAGGTGGAATGAAACAAAGGGTTGTAATAGCAATGGCCCTACTCCTGGAACCTGACATAGTAATAGCCGACGAGCCAACAACGGCTTTAGACGTGGTAGTTCAAGCTCAAATAATTAATTTAATGAAGAGGTTAAAGAAGAAGCTTGGCCTCTCAATGATATTCATTACCCACGACTTAAGCATTCTTGCTGAGATTAGTGATAGAGTGGCTGTGATGTACGCTGGGAAGCTCGTGGAGATCGGGCCTAGTGAGAAGATCTATTACGAACCAGCCCATCCATACACTCAGAAACTCCTAGCCGCAATTCCTAGACTTCACGAAGATGTCGAAAAACTTGAATTCATTCCTGGGAGTCCACCGAACTTGATTAACCCGCCAAGCGGTTGCAGATTCCACCCAAGGTGTCCTTATGCAATGGATAAGTGCAAGGAAGAGGAGCCGAAGATGGTTGAGGTTGATAAGGATCACTATGCAGCATGCTGGCTCCTGTGAGGTGAGAGCATGTCCGAGCCAATACTGAAGGTTGAAAACCTTAAAAAGTACTTCCCAGTAAGAAGGGGATTTCTCTCAGCTTTAAGAGGAGAACCTCAGAAGTTCGTGAAGGCGGTTGATGGCGTAAGCTTTGAAATCTACAAGCAACAGGTCTTCGCCTTGGTTGGAGAGAGCGGTTGCGGAAAAACAACGACTGGAAAGCTGATAGTAAAGTTACTTGAGCCAACTGATGGAAAGATATACCTCGAGGGCCAGGATGTTACGGAGTTGAGGACTAAGGAGGAGATAAAGGCTTATAGAAGGAAGGTTCAGATGATATTCCAGGATCCCTTTAGCTCAATGAACCCGAGGTTCAGGATATATGATGTCTTGGAAGAGCCTTTGCTCATTCATGGGATAGGAGAAACGAGGGCCGAGCGTGAGGAGTTGATATATAAAGCCTTAGAAATGGTAAAGATAACGCCACCGGAGGAGTACGTTGGCAGATTCCCTCACATGCTTTCCGGTGGTCAGAGGCAGAGGGTAGCTATCGCTAGAGCATTAATCCTCAACCCAACTTTCGTGGTCGCTGATGAGCCTGTTTCAATGCTTGACGTTTCGATTAGGGCTGAGATTCTGGAACTCATGAAGGAGCTTAAGGAGAAGATGGGTGTCACTTACCTCTACATTACTCACGATCTTTCGACCGCTAGATACTTCGCCGACTGGATTGCGGTAATGTACCTTGGAAGGATAGTGGAGATGGGTCCTGCGAAGGAGATCATAGACAATCCTCTCCATCCATACACGAGGGCGTTGCTAGCAGCTGTCCCAGAGCCGATCCCTGAGAGGAAAGATGTGATTAAAGAATTGCCAATTAAGGGTGAAGTTCCAAGTGCCGTGAACATACCTTCAGGATGTAGATTCCATCCGAGGTGCATATACTTCAAGAAAGGCTTGTGCGATGTTAAGCAACCCCAGCTGATAGAGTACAGCCACAATCATTGGGTTGAGTGCCATAGGGTAGGAGAGATTTAGCGGTGCTAAGAAATGGGAATCAAGGATGCGGTTAGGTATCCAACTATACTCTTTGGCCTCCTCTTACTTTTCTTATCCCTTGGGTTAGCCCTTATCTCGATGAAAGCCGAGCTTGAAAGAGAAGAGCTTAAGGGGACTCTTACTCCAGGATCACACTTCCTATACTCAGATAGGATAATAACGATAGTGGACTGTAACTTAACTCTGTACTCAAAAAATGCAAGTGTTTCTGTCTATTCTGGTGGAAAGTACTATTCTCTGGAGCTTTCAAACAACACAATTACGTTGAGTGATATGGAAGATTACCCAAAAATAGAAACAGATGGAGAAGTTTTGTACACCCTCTCCGTAATTGGATATGCTTATCCATACTCTTGGCTCTCTCCCATAGGTTTCGTTCTAATGATCGCGGGAAGCATTCTCTCATTATTAGGTTTCGCTAGCTATCTTCAGGGTGAGATGGAAAAGGTCAAAAAGAAGAGGCGCAAAGAAAGATTAGGTGGTGAAGATGTACAAAGAACCCCTTGGCGTGAAGGTAGACTTTGAAAGTGGAGTAATTGAGGGAGCAAAGAAGTTAGTAAGAAGGCTAAGTGACATGAAGGGATATTTTCTAGATGAAGAAACCTGGAGAGAATTGGTGGAGAGGGAAGATCCAGTAGTCTATGAGGTATATGCTGTGGAACAGGAAGAAAAGGAAGGTGATCTAAACTTCGCTACAACCGTTCTATACCCAGGAAAAGTCGGAAAGGAGTTCTTCTTTACAAAGGGTCATTTCCATGCAAAGAGGGATAGGGCCGAAGTTTACATTGCATTAAAGGGTAAGGGTGGAATGCTCCTTCAGACTCCCGAGGGAGAGGCTAGATGGATACCTATGGAGCCCGGGACAGTTGTTTATGTTCCACCATACTGGGCCCATAGAACCGTGAACACTGGAGATGAGCCTTTCATATTCTTAGCGATCTACCCGGCGGATGCTGGGCATGATTATGGAACTATTGCTGAGAAAGGGTTTAGCAAAATTGTCATAGAGGAAAATGGTGAAGTTAAGGTCGTTGACAATCCGAGGTGGAAGAATTAATTAACATAAAAATGTTAAAATAATCCTTTTAAATTTCCAATTTTTACATCTTTTTGGTAATGGAAAATGAAGTGGAAGGTTAGGGTTCTCGTTAGGCTAAAAGAAGGACTCAACGATCCAGAAGGTAGGGTAATTGGAAATGCCCTCAAGAACCTTGGGTATAAAGTTGAGGATCTAAGGGTGCCAAAATGCTTTGAATTTATTTTAGAGAGCGATAATCCGGAGAAAGACGTCGAGGAAATGTGCAAAAGATTGTTAGCTAATCCCTTAATTCATACTTGGGAATATACCATCGAAAAATGGTGATAATCATGGTAAAATTTGCTGTAATAGTATTTCCTGGGACTAACTGTGACTTTGAGACAGTTGAAGCTATAAAAAGGGCCGGTGGGGAAGCTGAGAGGGTTTGGTATAAGCAGAGTGTGAAAGATTACGATGGAGTTGTGATCCCAGGGGGATTCAGTTACGCTGATTATTTGAGAGCTGGGGCAATAGCTGCTAGGCAAAAAGTAATGGAGGAAATAAGAGAACTTGCCGAAGAGGGAAGGCCTATACTTGGAATATGCAATGGCTTTCAGATTTTAACTGAAGCTAATCTTCTTCCCGGGGCCCTTAGACCAAATAAGATACCGAGATTTCTGTGCAAGTGGGTTCACTTAAAAGTCGTTGACGTTGAGACTCCCTTCACTTACCTCTATGAGGAAGGAGAAGTTGTGAGAATGCCGATAGCACATGCAGAGGGTAATTACTACATTGATAATCCCTCTAAGGTTAGAATTGTATTCCAGTATAGTGATGAAAAGGGAAGTATTACAGAGGAAGCAAATCCAAATGGTTCTGTGCTGAATATAGCTGGAGTTACAAATAAACAGGGAAATGTTCTTGGGATGATGCCTCACCCTGAGAGGGCGAGTGACCGCTTCCTGGGGAGTGAAGATGGGTTAAAAGTGTTCAAAAGTATAGTGGAGTGGATGAAGAAGTAATATCACCTCCTTATGCGGTAGAACGGCTGAAGTTACTTTAGGCGGATATATTTAACTGGGAAATGTATTTGAGTGAGGACTTATTCTTCTCTCTCAAATTCTAAAACTCGGGAATATAGTTAGATTCTCGTTGATGTTTTCAGTTGCATCTCCTAAACCTACGTGGATATTCTAACCTCAACACAAGGGCACATTCCACTCCCAACACATTTTACTCTCAACATGAAGGACAATATTATACGCTAACTCCCAGAGGTCTATCTCATCCATTTTCATAATAACATTCTGCGAGACGCACACCACATGCGAAAACACTCCAGATGGTTTCTCATTTACACGTAACTCCAAATCGACGCGGATACAAACCCCTCCCATCTTTCCATCAAACCAAACATCATACCCCTTAACGTAATCACTAAATTCATTTACCTCCGATAACTTCTTACCCTCAAACATCCTCTTAATTTCCCTCTTGATGATCTCGGTTTTTTCCTCAATACCCATCTCAACTCCCATCTCAGTTTCAGTTGATAGGATTTAGGGTGAGTGATTGACATTTCTTTGTCAAAATAAATCTTAAAAATTTAAAATTTTTACATTTTTCTGGCAAATAAGGAGGTGTCACGATGTTTCCCCAGGAGGAAAAGTTAATTCGTGAGAGACTTGGAAGGGAACCGAACGATGTTGAAAGGGCAATGCTTGAGGTAATGTGGAGTGAGCACGTCTCCTATAAGTCGAGCAGAAAATGGTTGAAGTTATTACCTACAAAAAACGAGCACGTTGTTTTGGGCCCAGGAGAGGATGCTGGAATAATTAAATTTGATGATAAAACTTGGATCGTAATTGGAATAGAGAGTCATAATCATCCTTCCGCTGTTGAACCCTATGGCGGTGCTGCCACTGGTGTTGGTGGAATAGTTAGGGATATTTTATGTATGGGGGCTAGGCCGATAGCTCTGCTCGACCCAATAAGGTTCGGCCCTTTGGAGAAGGAGAAGAACAGGTATCTCTTCGAATACGTGGTTAAGGGAATATCTGATTATGGAAACAGAATAGGAGTTCCCACTGTGGGAGGGGAGACTGAATTTGACGAAAGCTTAGACAACTACACTCTAGTTAACGTTGCTTGTGTTGGAATAATGAAACCTGAACACCTCGTCCACAGCTACGTAACAGAGCCGGGCTTAAAGCTAATCATAGTGGGAAATAGGACTGGAAGGGATGGCATTCATGGGGTCACCTTTGCTAGCGAAGAGTTAAGTGAAAATGCTGAAGAAGAAGATAGGTCAGCTGTCCAAATTCCAGATCCCTTTACGGAGAAGCTATTAATTGAGGCAACGCTTGAAGCTGTCTATACTGGAAAGGTTAGGGCCCTCAAGGATTTAGGTGGGGGAGGATTAACCTGTGCCGCTTCAGAGATGGTTGGGAAGAGAGGCTTTGGCGCAATAATTTATGCTGACAAAGTTCTCTTAAGGGAGCCTGGAATGACCCCTCTTGAAGTTATGATATCAGAAAGCCAGGAGAGAATGCTTTTCGCGGTAAGACCTGAAGATGTTGAAGAGCTTGCAAGGATCTTTGAGAAGTACGAGCTTGAGTGGAGCGTCGTTGGTGAGGTTATAGAGGAACCTAAATTCATAGTTTATTGGAAGGGAAGTAAAGTTGCGGAGCTTCCAATTGATCTACTAACGGAAGTTCCAACTATTGAGTGGCCAATGAAGGAATATAAAATTGAAGAGGAAGTTGGGATCCCTAGGATATCTCTTCAGGAGGCCTTTGAGAAGGTCTGGAGAAGTCCTAACATAGTAGCAAAGAGATGGATATGGGAACAATATGACCATGAAGTTCAGGGTAGGACTGTTGTGAAGCCTGGATTTGACTCTGCAGTGCTGAAGATAAATGAGGAATATGGGATCGCTATTACGGCAGATGGAAATCCGAATCATTGTTACTTGAATCCTTACCATGGTGCGATGGGCCTCGTCGCTGAAGTTGTAAGGAACCTAGTAAGTGTCGGTGCTAAACCTTTAGCCCTCGTAGATAATCTAAACTTTGCTTCCCCTGAAAGGCCAGAGGTTTACTGGAGCTTTGCTGAAACGGTGAAGGGATTAGCTGATGCTGCTAAGGCTTTTAACTTAGCTTACGTCAGCGGAAACGTTAGCTTTTACAATGAAATCGTTGATAAGCCGATAAAGCCTACCCCTGTAGTTGCAGGTGTTGGAAAGGTAAAGCTAAGTAAAATACCTAAGGGACCTAATAAGGGAGATGTTGTAACCTTGGTTGGGGAAACCAAGAGGGAGCTTGGGGGATCCGAGCTCTACAGGGTTCTCGGAATAAGGAAGGGTATTGCTCCCAGGGTAAATTTAGAGGTGGAGAGGAAAAATGCTGAAAGCATTTTAAGGCTTATAAATGCCTCTCTCGTTAGTTTCGTGCACGATTTATCTAGGGGAGGACTCCTTGTAGCATTAGCTGAGGTAGCTGCATTGTTCAACGTTGGGATGGAAGTTACTATTAAAACCGATATGAACCCTGTAGAGTTCGCGTTCAGTGAAAGTCATGGTAGATATCTAGTTGTTCTTCCAGAGAGGAAACTTGAAGAGGCTAGGGAGATAACGGATCTTAAGGTTATCGGAAGGATAATAGGATCTAATTCGTTCAGCGTTAAGATAAATGACGAAGTTTTACTCTGGAATCTAGATAAGCTCAAGGATGTTTATTGGAACACCCTTTATAGGTTAATGGATTAACCTTTTATTCCTCCTTTCGCTTCTTCAATCATGGTTGCGATAATATTCGATATGGATGGGGTTCTTTACAGGGGGAACAGGGCAATTCCTGGGGTAAGAGAGCTTATAGAATTCTTAAAGGAAAGGGGTATCCCCTTCGCTTTCCTCACGAACAACTCAACGAAAACACCAGAGATGTATAGAGAAAAGCTACTTAAGATGGGAATTGACGTTTCCTCCAGCATCATAATAACCTCTGGTCTTGCGACGAGGCTTTACATGAGTAAACACCTTGATCCAGGTAAAATCTTTGTCATCGGGGGAGAGGGGTTAGTTAAGGAGATGCAAGCCCTTGGCTGGGGGATAGTCACGCTTGATGAAGCAAGGCAGGGATCTTGGAAAGAGGTAAAGCACGTTGTCGTCGGCTTGGATCCTGATTTGACTTATGAAAAGCTAAAGTATGCGACATTAGCCATAAGGAATGGGGCTACCTTTATAGGAACTAACCCTGATGCGACGCTCCCTGGCGAAGAGGGTATCTATCCTGGGGCCGGATCTATAATAGCTGCTCTAAAGGTGGCAACTAACGTAGAGCCAATAATAATAGGGAAGCCCAATGAGCCCATGTATGAGGTTGTGAGAGAGATGTTCCCTGGGGAGGAACTTTGGATGGTGGGAGATAGGTTGGATACTGATATAGCCTTTGCCAAGAAGTTTGGCATGAAAGCGATAATGGTATTAACTGGGGTTAGCTCACTTGAAGATATAAAAAAGAGTGAGTACAAACCGGACTTAGTCCTTCCAAGCGTTTATGAGTTGATTGACTATCTTAAAACTCTATAATCTTCTTTAATGCTATCGGAATCTTCTCAGCTACATCCCTGGCCGTGAAGGCTTCTCCCTTTTCTTCCATAACTAGATCTCCGGCAAAACCTACTAGGAATGCCCCCGCAGCGGCAGCTTTTAATGCTTTATTTCCCAACGCTAAGAACGCCCCAACAGTTCCTGCAAGCACATCTCCCGTTCCTCCAGTTGTCATTCCCCTGTTCCCTGTTTTGTTGTAAAGCCACACTTTTCCGTCGCTTATTACGTCGTACTTTCCTTTGAGCAGTATTGTTGCTCCTATTTCCTTCGCCCTTCTCATGACAACCTTTCCTTTCTCGACTAGATCTTCTGGAACCTTTTCACCGAAGAGTAGCTTGAACTCTCCGGCATGGGGCGTTAAGACGATCTCTTTACCCTTAAGGATGTCTTTGAACTCCGCAATTATCTTGAGTCCATCCGCATCAACAACAATCGGCTTCTCAACCCTCTCAATGATCCCCTTGACGAATTCTTTTGTCTCTTCCCTAACTCCAATTCCAGGCCCTATGACGATTGCATCAACCTTTTCCACTAGCTCTAGTGCACTTTTAATATGCTCGGGAGTAAAGTTTAAACCATCAACTTCCCTAACTATTAGATCAGGATCATTTACCCTTCTGGCCGCATTTTGAGGGAGGAGTAGGAATACCAGATCTACCAAGTGCTTTGCTGCACTCGCAGCTAGCACTGGGGCTCCATAGTAGTTTTCACTTCCTCCAATTATCAAAAGCTTCCCATTCTGCCCCTTGTGTTCTCCTTTTCTTTTATAGGCGAATTTGACATGGGCTGGTCCTACGAGGTATTTGAGCTCTTTTGGGTAGCCTATTTTAGCAATTATCCTTTTAAAATCTTTAAATTCTTCTTTATCCCACTGAAACGTTACTGCAAAATCGGCCTTTACTCTAATTTCGCTTGGATATCCGCTTGGTAGGTCTATGCTAACTATCTTTACCTTTCCACTGTACTCGTTTATCTTCTCTATTGCAGATTTTATCGGTTCCCTGGGTTTTCCCCTTGTTCCGGCCCCCAGGAGGGCATCAACTATTATGTCAAATTCACTTAAGTCTAGCTCTCTTATTTGGCTTGAATCCTTGAGCACCTTTATTTTGACGAAGTCTAAATTCTTCAGTATGTTCCAGTTCAGTTTAGCTTCTTCACTCCTTATCTTAACTTCTTCTCCAATTAAGAACACTGTAACATCGTTTTCATAACTTAAGTGCCTTGCAGCAACGAACCCATCTCCACCGTTGTTCCCGGTTCCGCAGAAAACTGCTATCTTAAGATTTTTCCCGAACTTCTCTTCTATAACCCTAGCAACACTTGCCCCCGCATTCTCCATGAGTTGGTACGGAGTTACACCGAGCCATCTTGCGTTGATATCCCATATGTAAACATCCTCAATCTTCATGGTGATCACCAAAAATTATGAGGAAGGGGAAACCTAATAAGCTTCAGCCAAGCTGGGTTTAGTTCCCCACACATGCTCATCTACATCTATCTTGACATCAAGGGGATCGAGCTTCTTGACTTCGAATCCCTTCTTCTTGCCCCACTTTTCAATCTGCTTAAGCACTACTCTAATTCCAAATCTTGCCAATGGGAATAAGGGGACTAGGAAAAGGTTTCCCCACATAACCTTTGGTAATCCCCTGACAATTTCCTTCGCTAAATGTTTCCAGGCATAGTAAAGGTGAAGGAACTGCCCATAGGTTATCATCTCTTCAACCTTGTAGAACTGTTCACCCTTGAGGACTCCCATAGGGACGAAAGCTAGAGGCGTTACTGTAAAGTGGGCCCTGTTCCCAAGCTTTTCTTCGAGCTCTTTCTCCATTGTGATAATTAATCTTGCGGTCATTATTTCTGCATCGTCATTGTCTCCTGGAAGTCCAAGTATTGTGGTATATGCTGGGAACCAATAGTTCTTATTAAGGACGTACGTTCCATTTAACACGACCCAGGGCCATTCCTCTGGGGAGAAGGGCTTCATCTTGTTGTTCATTAGTCTTCCAATTATTTCTGGATCCGCAGTTTCCAGGCCGACCTGGATTCCTACCCAGTGGGTATCCCCTGCTTCAACTATCCTTGATATCTCCTCTATCATCCCAGGAACAGCTAAAGCTCCAGCTACAGTTCCATGGGTTGGATTAACGTTCTTGGTATATTGTCTAGCCATTTCGAATAGCTCTATGACGGCTTCAGCATTTGGGTAGAAGTTCTTCTTATCTTCTACTTTATACAAGAATATGTCTTCGCTGTGAAGCCATGCATGGTCTATTCCAGCGTTTATATTTACCCTTATCTCCTTCTCTATTTTCTCAAGTGGCATATAGCGGGCAACCCTGAGGTTTGGTTCGCAGAAGCGACAACCTCTTCCACATCCCCTCATTACTTCCACAAGTCCTTTATAAGAGGGGGCCACTATTGTTGGTATCTCCTCTATCTTCGGACCTTTCCTTATGATTATTGTTTCATCGGCACTCCCGTTTATTATATCTTCGAATATTTTGCAAATAACGTGTTCGGCCTCTCCCATGACAACATGATCTATTTTTAATTCTTCCCTCTCTTCTTTCCTCATATCGACTTGCCAGGCTCCTGGTCCGCCCACTACTATTTTGAACTTTAATCCCTTTCTCTCCCTTACTGAGTTTATCTTCTCAACTAGCTCTCTAAATTTAACGTAGGTATAGCTTTTCCATTGTCCACCGTTGGTAAACATCATGGTTACTGGCCCTAGTCCAAAGGGATCCATCTCGTAAAGTCCAACTATCTCCGTGTTCTCATCGAGGAACATTTCCACCTTTCTTGGATGGGCGACCACGACATCCTCTCTAGGATAACATCTTAGTAACGCTGCTTCTATCTTTCTAAGCCCATAAGGAGCTTGGGTTAGTACTCCGTTTTTATCTGGTATTTGAGAATCTAGGAACCTAAACACCCATTTTGGGATTTTATCATAGGGTGCACATCCAAAGAAGTCGAGCAGGGGGACGTTGTGGTAAGTACTTGTTAGGGTTTCATCGGTGGTTAAAACTATCTTTGCCATTTTAACCACCTACATCTGAAAGATTAGTTTCATACTTAAGAAAGTTACGCTTGCACTTAAAAACTTAAACTCTTAATATCCTTTTTAAAATGATGACGAGAAAGAAGGAATTAGCTATAGCTCTATCAAAGCTTAAGGGGTTTAAAAATCCAAAGGTGTGGTTGGAGCAATACAGAACTCCGGGAAACGCGGCTTCCGAATTGCTTTGGTTGGCCTATTCACTTGGAGATATAGAGGGGAAAGTGGTGGCCGACCTAGGGGCCGGAACAGGGGTTTTGAGCTATGGGGCCCTTCTTCTTGGGGCTAAGGAAGTGATCTGCGTTGAAGTTGATAAAGAAGCTGTTGATGTTCTAATTGAAAATTTAGGTGAATTTAAGGGTAAGTTTAAGGTATTCATAGGGGATGTCTCTGAATTCAACTCTAGGGTTGATATTGTGATAATGAATCCTCCCTTTGGAAGTCAAAGGAAGCATGCTGATAGGCCCTTCCTTTTAAAAGCTTTCGAGATAAGTGATGTTGTTTACTCCATCCACTTAGCAAAACCTGAGGTGAGGAGGTTTATAGAAAAGTTTTCCTGGGAACATGGGTTTGTAGTAACTCATAGGCTCACAACGAAGATAGAGATACCACTCCAGTTCTTTTTCCATAGGAAGAAGTTAGAGCGGATTACCGTAGATATTTACAGGTTCAGTAAGGTTATAAATTCGAGATAAAGGTAAGGCATATTAAGACTTCTTGACCTTGATCCATGCTCCTAATCCCACTTGTTTTGTTTTCTGCCACCTAAGGTCTTCCCTTTTGTACCCAAAAGCTTTGAGTATTCTTTCAACGGCAGGTAAGACTTGGTTCTCTATGTAGTATTCGGCGTCGTATTTATGCTTCCTGGGATCGAATTCTTCTATTGAGATAGCCCTCTTACTTATCGGGCCATCACCCCTGAGGACTATGTACCCTATCACCATCCCAGGTTTCACCTTGATTCCCCTGGCCATAAGCCTCTTTGCCACGGCTACGTGGGGCCCTATTGCCTTGTATTCATTTATTGGCCTCGTTATCTGCTCGTATATGACCAGCTTTTCTGGGGGAACTTCATAATTTGTCAGCTTTTCGGTTACATCCTTAACTATCTTGACGGCCTCTTCAACATTACCGTGCTTGAGTATGGCCTCTAAAACTCTTGCTTGGGTCTCCTTTGCTATCTCACTCCAGTCCCTCCTAACTATCTCTAGACCTCTTGTCACTATCTTTCCTTCCTCATCTATCAGGGCATACTTCTTCTTTGTGACGAAGAACCCCCTTGCGTAAAAGCCCTCATATTCGAGTTCGAGAACTCCTGGGAGCTTGGAGTTTATATAGTCTACGAACTCTAAGGCCCTCCTTTTAACCTCTTCCCAGTCCTTAACCCCAGGAATAGTCGCGTAGAGTCCATCCGTGTCTATATACAGGACTTTAAATCCTCTAGCTTCAAGTTCTCTCCTAACTAAATCTATGTATTGCCTCCCCCATGCCGTAACGCTTTCTGCGCACTCTTTGCAGTACCATCTAGCTTTCGCATAACCATAATACCCGTAATAACTGTTGTGTGCGTAAAGTAGTCCGAAGCCAACGAGGAAGTTCTCATTATCCTCAACACTTAGATCATAAACGTAGCCCTCGTATTTTTCAACTTCGATAGATTCGACGCTATCAAGTACTATATCCCCATTGGAGGATTCCTTCTTATTTATGTAAACTCTGTAAACCCCTTTCTCATGTTCAATCTTTATATCCGAAACTCCAATGGAGTTCAGGAGAAGGATAAGCTGGTTAACTAATAGCTCACTCTTAGTGGAGAACGTTAATTCTTCAGCATTACCGTTGAGTCCCTTAAGGAAGGCTACCTTAATATCCATTGGGGATGTGAAGATGAACTCTGGAATTCTCTTACCTTCCGCTAAAACTCTAAATATGGCATGGCTAATTTTCCCTGATACCTCAATATATCCTCTTCCTCTCCTCACCTTTCCAAATAACTTCTCGGCAAGTTTCGCTATATCCTCGAGAACGTTTTGATCTTTACTGTGGAACTTCACCCTATCTTTCTCTACATCTCCGCTACTTATGTAGTAACCTAGGAGCTTTGCAAATGAATCATCTACATCAATGAAGGTACCTATCTTAGGACCCCTAGGTTCTCCAATTATCCACTCCTTAAGTTCTTCTATTGGCATTAAGCTCACTACATCCCTGAGAGAGTTAAATTCAACCATGTATGCCCTGCTATTACCGTTATATTTCAGGTTCTTAATGAGGGTCTCGTAAAGCTTCCTGTACCTCTTAAGTGACTCCCAGTCGAGAACTTCACAGCCTCTTCTCTTGAGCTTAACGTATCCTAATCTTTCAAGATGCTTGAGATAGCGCCCTGCGGTTCTTGGCCTTTCTCCCTCCCCGAAGATCCAGTATAATGTTTTGAGCATCCCTTTGAAGAAATTCTTTCTACCTTTAACTGGGATCATCATTACGATGTTCGATGTCTCCTCTTCGGGTAATTTCAGGAGTAGTTCAACGAGATTTAGCACTTGCTTGCTTTCTGGAAGTTTTAACCTTCCTGGAACGACAACGAGATCACCAGGCTTGAGTTCATCTCCCCTGACCTTAACTAGCTTTCCATTTTTTACTGAGAACAGACTATGACCTGAGGTTATTTTGATCCTTCTCCCTGACTTTAGTTTAATGCTGTAAACCTTCCCTGAATAGCGGTGTCTAATTAGGGCCTTTACCTTCTTGAGCTCGCTCTTTTTTGTTTCTCTATTGAAGGAAAGGGCTTTAAGATCTTTAACCTCTAGAATTTCAGTTTCACCATCCCTCTTCACTCTCTCAGCGTTTTCCTCAATCTCCCTATCTATGAAGTCTCCAATTTTTACGAATCGAACTTTTTCATTTTCAACAATTGGGAGCCATTCATCTGGTAAAATGCTGTTTGCTAAGATCTTGATAGCCCGTTGCCTGTAGTCGAGGAGCTTTTTCTCAACGGGATCTTTGCTCTCCTTCATTCTCTTCTTGATCTTTTGCCTTTCTTCGAGTAGCTGACCAAGTAGACTTGGAATGAACCCTGGAAAGTCTTTACAGAAGCGGTGTCCTACCTTGGGAGCCACGTCATATTCCTCGCATCCTTCTCGGTTGAGGGTATCGGGAGAAACGTTGTGGGTTATTATTATTGAGGGATATAGACTGCGGAAGTCTAAGCTTACTATTCCCTCCCATAATCCCTTTTCTGGCTCCTTTACATATCCTCCCTCGTAACTTTCCCTTAGCCTTCTCTCATACTCCTTTTCATCTGGCTTGTTAGGGGCTAGCTCGTTCCTTTCATATGCTTTTCTGAGGAGGAACCACTCAACTAAGTTTCCTGTACTGGATCTAGAAACATCCCAAACTGGTTGTCCGACGAGCCTTGCGAGCTGGGCTTCCATCGGAAAGAACTCTCTCCCGAGCTCGTAAGTTACCTTGGCGTCCTCCATTGAGTACTTTGCAACTCTCTCGAGTCCTTCCCCAGTTTCCCAGGCCTTTGCAATCTCATCTGCATATACCTTCTCCTTCGGCTTACCAAATATGGCCTCGTAAACCGCTTCAAGTGTGTAAGTTGGCAAGTTTATTGTTCTCCGTATCACAGGGAAGAGATCAAAGTGTATTCTCCCTTTTATCTCTACCGCTAGAGAGTCACCCATTTTCTGCATTTTTGGCTCGCTATTATCCCTTCCAAGGAGGAGCTTTATACCGAGCTTTTCAGCCCTCTTTAGGAGGTATGGAAAGTCAAAGTTATCACCGTTGTAAGTGATTATTACATCCGGATCTTTCTCCTTAATTACCCTAATTAGCCTCTTTATCATTTCCCTTTCGCTCGAAACAACTTCAACATAAGGTAGATCAATTTTTTTCCAAGTTATTACCTTTGCTCCCTCTTCGTCAGCATAGCTAATCATTATCACGGGACCCTTTCCAAATTCCTCCCCTTCATGATAGAGAGTTTCTATGTCAACCGCTAGAAAAGTTAGCTTTTCATTTCCTTCCATTGGAGTCAATCCCTTGTCTATGAGGTATCTTTTTGCAAATGGAATATCGTACTCAAAAATATCAACAACCGCTGGATGCTCTCTTATCTTATCCCTTATAGCGGGAACGTCTTGGGGATGCTCAAGGTAGAGCTTCCACACTTCTATTGGCCTTCCCAAAAATTTTCTTTGAATCTTCTCGGTTTCTACAATTCTCACAACTTTTCCATGTCTTTGGGCCGTGATCTTCTTTATTTCGTCTATCGCAGAGTCATCTCTAAGGAGGGCGTAAATATATGGCCTAAAATTCCTGTCGTATTCGACTTTAAACTCACCATTTTCTTTTTTAAATATCCTAATTATCGGTTTGCCATCTTCGGTTATATAATCAGCATCCAGGATCATGCGTAACCCCTAAGTTAATGTTCTTGGATGTTGGTAATAAAAGTTAGTATCCTACATGCTTAAAAGCGTACTAGGGAAGTTTAGTGTTGGGGATAAGATGATAGAAGTGACGTTTCTTGGTGCCGGTGGTGGTAGATTCGTTACTATAACTCAGGTTAGATCGACCGGTGGGTTCTTCATAAAGGCTAGTAAGAACATCTTTGTAGATCCAGGCCCTGGGGCCTTAATAAGGATGATAAGGTATAAGCTCGATCCCAGAAAGATAGATGTGCTCTTCATTTCTCACAGGCACACGGATCACTGTAACGATGCTGAGGTTATCGTAGAAGGCATGACCTACGGTGTTACTAAGAGGAGGGGAATTCTAATTGGCTCAAGAAGTGTGGTTCACGGCGACGATGCCCATACCCCGGCCCTCAGTAAATATCATCTGGAAGCTTTAGAAGAGGTACACGCTCCAAATCCAGGAGATAGATTCAAGCTTGGAAATGAAGATATGGTGATAACCCCCTCCGTTCACAGTGATCCTACGACAATAGGGTTTAGATTGAAAACTAACTTTGGTGACATCTCTTATATAGCCGATACGGAGTATTTCGAGGGGCTCGAGGAATGGCACGACGGGACTAGGGTTCTGATAGCTTCCGTTACTAGGCCCAGGGATATGAAGATTCCCTATCACTTATCTACGGATGACGTTGTATATATGCTCAAGAAGATGAAGGAAAAACCGGAAGTTTTGATAATGACTCATCTCGGGATGAAGATGCACTTTGCTGGCCCCTATAAAGAGGCCGAGTATATTCAAAACGTTACTGGGGTTAAAACGTATGTAGCTAAGGAGGGCTTTAGAATTACGATAGGGAAGGAAATCCACGTAAAGACATTAAGGCCAGTGAGGTTCGTTTAGGACTTTAGGACATCCATTATCAATTCTCTGGCCATATCTCTGGGAAGAACCCCTGCTCTCACCTCTCTAAGTATTCTCTGTATGGCGAACCTCTTCATTATGGGTACCTTTTTCACGGCTTCCCTCCACAAAGGGCAACCGAATTTCAGTTCGTACTTCTTCCAATTGAGTATATCCAATAATTCTGGCTTACTTAGTGCTAAGAACGCTGGAAGGTTCAATATTATAATACCGTCTTTATAGTATATCGATCCACTTCCTACACTTAGCATATCCCCCGTGGCGAGGACTTTGATTCCTAACTCTCTCGCTTTTCTTTCCACCGTCTGCATAACCATGGAATGGCATCTTCCACATATGGGAGCCCTCTTTTCTATCAGCCTCTTCATCTCCTCCATATATCCTGGAACCTCCACGAATACTGTTTCCTCTTCTAATTTTGACCAATCGATCTGGGGTAGTTTTGCCGTTATTGGGATAACGTCAAATCCTGCCCATCTTAGAATTTTAACTGTTGCTGAGCTATCGCTTCCCCCAGAGTATGCCACGGCCATTTTAAAGTCTATTTTACCGCGCGGAAACTCTTTCCCTTCTAGTCTGTAATATAAAAGCTCCCTCAACCTTGTGTATACCTTCTCCCCTAGGTAATCCTTAACCCTCTCCAGGGCTCTTAAGCTAGCCCTTAACCTGAATTCCCTAATAAAGTCTCCCCTAGCTACTGGAAGCATGGATAAAGAAAAGTGGGAGAAGCTTAAAAATCTTCAGAAGAAAACCTTCCTAAAGTTCTTGCCGGCGTAAACTGCTATTCCTTCAAGCTCCTCTTCGATCCTTATGAGCTGATTGTACTTAGCGTTCCTATCGCTTCTTGCCGGAGCTCCAGTTTTAATTTGTCCAGCGTTGAGGGCAACCGCTAAGTCAGCTATCGTAGTATCTTCAGTTTCTCCACTTCTATGGGAAACTATTACACTGTATCCAGCTCTAAATGCTGTGTAAGCTGCATCCATAGCTTCTGTTAATGTACCGATCTGATTCACCTTTAGCAATAGGGCGTTTGCAGCTCCTAGTTCTATACCTTTCTTAAGTCTTCTTGGATTTGTAACGAAGAGGTCATCACCAACTATCTGGATCTTCTTTCCGAGTTCATTGGTTATCATCACGAATCCTTCCCAATCTTCCTCGTGGAACGGATCTTCTATTGAGACTATTGGATATGTCGATACGAGCTCTTTGTATAGGTCAAGTAACTCCTCCCTCGTGTATTCCTTTCCTCCTACAATGTACTTTCCATCCTTGAAGAACTCGCTGGATGCTGCATCAATTGCAAGGGCTATTTCATCTCCAGGTTTGTAGCCGGCCTCCTCTATTGCCTTTATTAGTGCATCCAAGGGTTCCGTAACTTCCTTCATCGGTGGTGCAAATCCACCTTCATCTCCAACGTTTACCGCATTCTTTCCATACTTCCCCATGATCACCCTCTTTAGGACATGATATGTTTCTGAAACCCACCTTATAGCTTCCCTAAATGAGCTAGCTCCTATGGGCATTATCATAAACTCCTGGAAGTCTAATTCGTTCCCGGCATGAACCCCGCCATTTATTACGTTGCTCAGCGGTACTGGAAGAACATAAGCGTTAACGCCTCCGAGATATTGATACAGCGGTAATTCTAGCGAATTGGCAGCTGCTTTTGCAACGGCTAAGGAAACTGCAAGAATTGCATTTGCTCCTAGATTGCTTTTGTTTTCAGTACCATCAAGCTCTATTAGCAGCTTATCTATTTCTCTCTGCCATCTAACGTCCATTCCTATTAATTCAGGAGCTATTATCTTGTTTACATTTTCTACTGCTCGCCTAACTCCCTTTCCATGATACCTCTTTCCCCCATCTCTAAGTTCAACGGCTTCATGAGTTCCAGTTGAAGCACCACTTGGGACTGCGGCCCTTCCCATTGCAATAGGAGTATGGACATCAACCTCTACCGTTGGGTTCCCCCTACTGTCAAGTATCTCCCTTGCAACGATAGCAGTAATTTCATATGGGTTTTCCATGGTCTATCACCAAAGAAGATAGAATAAAAGCGATTTAAATATTATCTCTTGGGTTTGAACCCTAACTTTGTCAATTCGACTACAACCTTAATTGGAAGGCCCACCACATTGTAGTAGTCTCCTTTTATCCATTCAACGAAAATCGATGCATACCCTTGAATTCCATATGCACCAGCTTTATCTTTCCATTCTCCCGTTGAGATATACCATTCCAAGAGTTCATCTCCAATTTCCCTGAACTTTACTTCGGTCTCTTCGACTCCTTCTATTATTCTTCCATTATGGATTATGCAGTACCCAGTTATCACTTTATGAACATTACCACTTAATGCTCTTAGCATTTTTCTGGCTTCTTCAGCATTCCTGGGCTTTCCCAGGGTTTTACCTCTAAAAATGACCATGGTATCTGCAGCTACTATCGTAGCTCCTGGAAACTTTGATGAGACACTTAACGCCTTTTTCCTTGCTATATCGAGGGATTTCTCCCTTGAATCTTTGACAGTACTCCTCTCTTCTACATTAGCTGGATACACCTTAATCTCAAAGAATCTTCCCAGGATCTCTCTTCTCCTGGGGCTCGATGACGCTAAGATTATCATCACTTGGAATCTTAAGTAAAGATTTTTAAAGGTACTTTATAACCCATGATTGCATGATCACTTAGCACGGCTCGGGGGTGTCCGAAAGGGAACCCACCGGGCCTGGCGAGGAGGTGAAGGAGATGAAGTATCCAAAGCAAATAAGGACATACTGCCCGTATTGTAAGAGGCATACGATTCATAAAGTTGAAAGGGTGAAGAGGAGGCCAAGGAGCGAGCTTAGCGCAGGTCAGAGAAGGTTCAGAAGAGTTCTTAAGGGATACGGTGGATTTCCAAGACCTAAGCCAGAAGGTAGAGAAAAGCCGGTGAAGAAGTTAGATCTCAGATTCGTATGCACCGTTTGTGGAAGGGCCCATACAAGAGGAAAAGGGTTCAGGGTAAAGAGGTTCGAGCTCGTGGAGGTGTGATGGATGAGCCTTCCAAGGAATGTAATTCCAATGCCTAGGTCAAGGTTCCTGAGGGTTAAGTGCATTGATTGTGGTAACGAGCAAATAGTTTTCAGCCATCCAGCGACAAGAGTCAGGTGCCTTGTCTGTGGGGCAACACTAGTTGAGCCAACTGGTGGTAAAGGGATAGTTAAGGCTAAGATCCTTGAGGTTCTAGAGTGAACGTTACTTCTGCGTAACTCCTGGGATCTTCCCAAATTCTTACCTTAATCTTTTTAATATTGGAACCGGCGTTCTCTGCAATTCTCTCTCCAAACCATTCGGCTAAGTACTCAGCTGTAACATTCGGTTTGTCTATTATAACCACTTCATCCCTTGGAACCTTCAGGATCTTTCTATTTTTTTCAATAATTACTAGATCCCCTACTTCTTTGACCCACTCCTTACTAACTATTAGCCTGTGGTCTAACTCCTTCACAATCTCACTCAAATGTGTGAAGTCAAAAATCATCCCCTCCTCATTCAACTCCCCCTCAATCTCAACCTCCACCTTGTACGTATGTCCATGTATCCTTTTGCATTTGCTCTCGTATTCCAGCTCGAGGAAGTGGCTGCTATCAAACTCTTTAGTCCAGTAGATTTTTCTTTTTATAATATACCTCATCGTCATCAGAGTTTTAATAATTAGTTAAAGTTTAAAAGAATGCCCCTCTCACAAATCTATGGGTGTAAGAAATGATCCTCCAGGTAGCTCTCGATTTAACTGACATAGAGCAGGCCATTTCTATTGCGGAAAAAGCAGCTCGCGGCGGCGCTCATTGGCTTGAGGTTGGAACTCCCCTTATAAAGAAGGAGGGGATGAGAGCAGTCGAATTATTGAAGAGGAGGTTTCCAGATAGGAAGATAGTTGCTGACTTAAAAACTATGGATACCGGGGCCCTTGAAGTTGAGATGGCCGCAAGACATGGGGCCGATGTTGTTTCAATATTGGGAGTAGCAGACGATAAGACGATAAAGGATGCCCTAGCAGTTGCCAGGAAGTATGGGGTAAAGATAATGGTGGATTTAATTGGAGTCAAGGATAAAGTCCAGAGGGCTAAAGAACTCGAACAGATGGGAGTTCATTACATATTAGTACACACTGGAATAGATGAGCAAGCTCAAGGAAAGACACCCCTAGAGGATCTTGAAAAGGTTGTAAAAGCTGTTAAGATTCCGGTAGCTGTAGCCGGTGGTTTAAACCTAGAGACTATTCCTAAGGTTATAGAGCTCGGTGCTACCATAGTCATCGTTGGAAGTGCCATAACGAAGTCTAAGGATCCTGAAGGGGTAACTAGGAAGATAATAGACCTCTTCTGGGATGAATACATGAAGACTATTAGGAAGGCGATGAAGGATATTACGGATCATATAAACGAAGTGGCCGATAAGTTAAGGCTTGATGAAGTTAGAGGTTTAGTTGATGCAATGATCGGGGCGAACAAAATATTTATCTACGGTGCTGGAAGGAGTGGATTGGTTGGAAAGGCCTTTGCCATGAGGCTAATGCACTTAGACTTTAACGTCTACGTAGTGGGTGAGACCATAACCCCGGCATTTGAGGAGGGGGACTTGCTGATAGCGATAAGTGGTTCTGGTGAGACCAAAACGATAGTTGATGCCGCAGAAATTGCAAAGCAACAGGGAGGAAAAGTAGTTGCGATAACTTCCTATAAAGACTCAACATTGGGTAGATTGGCCGATGTTGTTGTGGAAATCCCGGGAAGGACTAAAACGGATGTTCCGACGGATTACATTGCTAGGCAGATGCTAACTAAATATAAGTGGACGGCCCCTATGGGGACGCTGTTTGAAGACTCAACAATGATATTCCTAGATGGTATAATCGCCCTGCTTATGGCAACTTTCCAGAAGACGGAGAAGGATATGAGAAAGAAGCATGCAACGCTCGAGTGATGTCTTTTTTAATTATTTCTTGGAGGTTGCTTGATGGAACCAATATTCGTTGGCATTGGGGGGTATGGAACTAGGATAGCCTTCTCGATAAGGTATGGAAAAAGGATTTATATTAATCCAACTGGGTATCTATTCTTGAAGAACGAATTTCTAGAAAAGCTTGAGGATATCCTCTGGGGGATACAACAAAATTCGACTTTATGGTTGATCTTTGAGAATAAGGGGATTAATGTTGACATAGTAAATGAGATCATTGAGAGAGCTCCAAATGATGTGGTAAGATTTGCCTATGTAATCTCTCCTGGGAAAGAACTTGTATTAGAAGAAAAGCCTCAGTGGGCTGAGGATTTTGAAACGGTTTTTTATGATTCTCTATGGGAATTCTTAAAGGGAAAGGAGAAGAAACCTATTTGGAAAGCTTATGATGAAGCGGCATTGGCAATTGGGAATATGTTTACAAAGCTTTATGAGTATCTAAATTCTCAGATGCTGGTGAATGTCGATTTTGCCGACTTTATTCAAATAACAAAGGGGGGAAATGTCGGTATATTAAGGCTACTTAATAACGTCAACTTCGAGTGGCATTGGGGAGTGTGGGAGCGAGGCCTAATCAATATCTTAGCGAATAAAAGTGTACCATTGGAAAGCGTTACTAAGATCTTGGCAAGATTTCAAGAAATACTAAAAGAAAAAGACATAATATGGGGAGTTAAAATGGATGAAAGCATAGAAAACTTGGAGATATTAGCTCTCCTGGTGAAAAAATGGTGAAGGCAGTATTGTTTGATATAGATGGAACCCTACTTTCGGAGAAGCCCTTGATAATGTTCATCCTTCCTCAGGTTTACGATGAGCTAGCTAATAAGTTAAACATCTCTAGAATGGAAGCTAGAAGGATTTTTCTTTCAGAAATTGAAAAAAGGAAAGGGAAGTATGAATGGCACGATTGGAACTTCTTCTTTAGGCTGTTCTCCCTACCCTTCAAGTATGAAGATTTTATAATGAAGTATCCAACCAAGATTGAAGTATTCCCAGGAGTTGTTGAAGTTTTAAAGTACCTAAAGGAGAGGGGATATAGGCTTGGGATTGTCACAAGCGGACCAAGATACCAAGTACTTAAGCTCAAGGTCTCCGGGATCTACAGATATTTCGATGTTGTTGTAACCAGGGATGACGTGGGTTCTATAAAGCCTGAGCCCAGGATATTCCTTGCTGCTCTAGAAAAGCTGAAGATTTCACCTAAAGATGCTGTAATGGTAGGTGACAGCTTGGAGCAAGACATTCTTGGTGCTAAGGGGGTAGGCATGAAGAGCGTATGGATAAACGTTGGGGGTGAAAACGGTTATAACCTCCCAGACTTTGAGATAAGTTCGATCCTTCAACTACCGGAGGTGATAGAGGATGAAAGTGATATTTGAAAAGGAAGGAGTTTTTATAGAATATAAGGAGAAGAATGTAAAAATGGAAGCAAGGAACGATGAACTTGTTCATAAGGAGGAAAACCCAACTAGACTCTGGTGGGAGCTGAAGGAGGCCATTAAGGGTAAGAGGGTTAAAATAGTTGTCTATGAGGTGGAGGATAGTGATAGATCATCTAATAGCGACTGATATAGGGGGCAGGGGTTCTGAGAAACTTTACATTCTTTACAAGTCTAAAGATCCTGATTATTTTTCAAAATCCTTGGATTTACTAATTAAATCAGATGAAGTTCTTATAGTTTCTGACTTTCCAATTCCCCCAACGATGACACCTGAGACCGATGGCCCTCCTGGGGCTCTAGCTCTGGCTCTAGGATTAGCAGAACTTGGAAAGAAAGCTACAATATTGACCCAGGAGATCGTTAAAGAGGGGCTTAGAGATTTTTACCCCAGGATCACTACGAAATTTCCTAATATAAGGAAATTTTCTTGCCTTGTCAGTATAGAAACTCCTGGGAGAAATTTCAAAGGAGAATATTTGTCATTTTCGGGACTTAAGATTAGCGTTCGTCCATATGATGACCTATTCCTAAGGGCCTTGGAGCTTGGAATCCCAACTATTGGTATCGGTGATGGTGGAAATGAAATAGGGATGGGAAACCTTGGACTTAATGATGAGAGGTTCTCCGTAGTTAGGGTAAATGAACTCATAATAGCAGGAGTCTCGAACTGGGGAGCTTATGGGTTAGTAGCGGGGCTCTCAATGAGGGTTGGTCAGAACCTCTTAAGAGATTACAACGAGGAGGATGTTGTGAAGTCTCTCGTAGATGTAGGTTTGATAGATGGAATAACAAAAAAGAGGGAACCTACTGTAGATGGTTTACCACTTTCCCTTCATGGGAAAATCCTGGAATTGTTAATTGAGATAGTTAATATAAAAACTCCCTGAGTTCGCTCTTTAGGGTTTCTACATACCATTTAACTACTTTATGCCTTTTTTCGGCAATTTCCTTTCCAGTTTTCGTATACATCAGGTCCTTTAGCTTTAGTATCTTCTCCTCAAAGTGTTTTATTGAGTCTTCAATGCTTCTCTCCTTTTCGCAAGAGTATATGAATACCCTTGCTATTCCAATAGCTCCTAAGGCGTCGATTTTATCTGCATCGCTTAGAATTTTAGCTTCTAGGGTTCTCGGCTCTACATCATTTGAAAACCTGTGGGAGGCTATAGCATGTGCAACCTCTTCTACCTTTTCGTAATTAGAGAGGAATTCCTTGGCTATTTTTGCTCCTTCGATTGCGTGATCTCTTATAACCCCTTTGTCCTCTAGAGGTCTTGCTATATCATGTAATAAGGCCGCTAGTGCTAGGATCTCTAGATCAGCGTTCTCTTTACTTCCTATGTGAAGGGCTATAGCTAGAACCCTCAAGGTATGGGAGAACCCGTGGCTCCCTTCTCCGAGCTTTTCCCTTGCAAACTTGCATGCCCTCTTAATAATCTCAGGCACGTCTTTAAAGTACCTCTTTAGAATACCCTCGCACTCAATATACATTTTTAAACCCCCTCCTCCATCTTCTTTCGATGGATGAGATAAAAATTGAGAAGCTTAAAAAGCTAGACAAGAAAGCATTGAATGAGTTAATAGATGTTTACATGAGTGGTTATGAAGGATTGGAAGAATATGGGGGAGAGGGGCGAGATTATGCTAGGAATTATATAAAGTGGTGTTGGAAAAAAGCCTCTGATGGTTTCTTTGTAGCTAAGGTTGGGGATAAGATTGTGGGATTTATAGTCTGCGACAAGGATTGGTTTAGTAAGTATGAGGGGAGGATAGTCGGTGCTATTCATGAGTTCGTGGTTGATAAAAAGTTTCAGGGGAAGGGTATAGGAAGGAAACTACTAATAACTTGTCTTGACTTCTTGGGGAAATACAATGATACCATAGAACTCTGGGTAGGTGAAAAGAATTATGGGGCCATGAACCTTTATGAGAAATTTGGATTTAAAAAGGTGGGTAAGAGTGGGATATGGGTGAGGATGATCAAGAGACAAAATTTATAAATCAATTTCATAACTTTTCTCCGAGTGGGCCCGTAGCCTAGCAGGATAGGGCGCCGGCCTTCTAAGCCGGAGGTCGCGGGTTCGAATCCCGCCGGGCCCGCCAACGTTTTCTTTTACAGAGGAAAAAGTTATATTGGAAAAGCGTTAAAACATTTATCAGAGCGTTAAAATTCTGGAGGCTGAAAAGGATGGCGAAAAAGGTCAAAGTGATCACGGATCCAGAGGTTATTAAGGTGATGCTGGAGGATACCAGAAGGAAGATCCTAAAGCTACTCAGGAATAAAGAAATGACGATCTCCCAGCTTAGTGAGATACTCGGTAAAACACCGCAGACTATATATCACCACATAGAAAAGCTAAAAGAGGCTGGATTGGTAGAAGTTAAGAGAACGGAGATGAAAGGTAACCTTGTGGAGAAGTACTACGGTAGAACTGCTGACGTGTTCTACATAAACCTCTATTTAGGAGACGAAGAATTAAGGTACATAGCTAGATCAAGGCTTAAAACAAAAATTGACATATTCAAGAGGCTTGGTTATCAGTTTGAAGAGAATGAGCTTCTTAACATTATGGATAGGATGTCACAGAAGGAGTTTGATGCAACGGTTAGGATTTCAAAATATATTGAGGAGAAGGAAGATGCCTTAAAGGATTTTTCCAATGAGGATATAATTCATGCCATTGAGTGGTTGTCAACTGCTGAACTGGCCAGGGATGAGGAATATTTAGAGCTCCTTAAAAGGTTAGGATCAATATTAAAGCGGTGAAAGGTGATGGCCAGGGGTATTAGACTTCTTGTTTTAGATGTTTTAAAACCTCATCAACCCTTAGTCACTGAGCTTGCCTTAGGATTGAGCGAGCTTGAGGGGGTTGAAGGAGTTAACATTACCCTGGTTGAAATAGACAAGGAGACAGAAAACATAAAGGTTACAATAGTCGGTGACAACTTGAATTATGATGAGATAGTAAGGACAATAGAAGAGTTTGGTGGCGTTGTTCATAGCATAGACATGGTTGCCGCTGGAAGGAAGATAATAGAAGAGGAAGAGACTCCACAGGATAAGCTGGAGGAGTAACGGTATGTGCAGGATTCCCGTGATGATAGTATCCCAGCCAAAGCAGCTGAAGGCCCTTTCTGATCCTACTAGAATAAAGATACTTGAACTGCTAAGAGAACATCCAATGTCAGTCTCTGAAATAGCGGAAAGACTTGGAAGGGATAAATCAACGGTTTATAGGCATATAAAGGCCTTGGAAGATGCTGGATTGGTAGAAGTTGTTGAAAAAATTGGTAATGAAGTTGTGTATGGGAGGGTTGCTTACGTATTTTTGCTCGTTCCTAACTCCAACAAGGAAATCGAAGACTTAAGAAGAGCTTACCTTTCCAGAGAAGTTGAGAAGTTAATCGAGGTTCTTGAAGACTCTGGCATAAGGATCAGAGATAAGGAGAAATTCAGGAGCATAGTTCAAAAGGTCTTTAGGGATATTGAAAATCAATCTCAGCATATTCTAAGTAGGCTGATGAACTCTTCCTTTGACGAGATAGCCCTTATCCATATTCTAAACTTCTTAACATTCCTATACTCACATAAATACGTTGAGGAATCAAAGCAACTCTTTAAATTGTTGGATATTTAGTCCAAAAAACTTTATATATGTAAATTCTAGCATTCCGTAGGTGATGCAAAAATGAATGAAGTGAACCTTGATTTCTTGTTTTATCCGGAGAGTGTTGCAGTAATTGGAGCTTCTCATGTTCCTGGAAAAGTAGGGAATGGGATATTAAGATCCCTTGTAAATAACTTCAGAGGGAAAATATATGCTGTCAACGTTAAAGGTGGAGAAATAGAGGTGAATGGAAAGAAATTCAAGGTATATAAGAGTATAAAGGATGTACCCGACAAGGTTGATGTTGCTGTAATTGCCGTTCCAGCGAAGTTCGTTCCTGAGGTAATAGATGAATGTGGAGAAAAGGGAGTTAAGGGAGTTGTGGTAATATCTGCGGGATTCAAGGAAGCTGGTAGGGCTGATTTAGAGGAAGAGTTAGTGAAGAGGGCGAAGAAATGGGGAATTAGGGTTGTTGGACCAAACTGTCTAGGTGTTACAAATTTAGAGAATGGATTTGATTGTAACTTTAACCCCCCAGAGAGGCAGGCTAGGCCAAAGTTTGGACCAATAGCATTCATGAGCCAGAGTGGAGCTTTTGGTGCAGCAATCCTAGACTGGGCGGCCAGGCATGAAGTGGGAATGAGCAAATTCATAAGCTTAGGAAACATGGCCGATCTTGATGAAAGCGACTTTATGTTATACCTTAAGAACGATCCAAAGACGAAGGTGATAACAGCTTATATTGAGGGAGTAAAGGACGGAAAGAAGTTTTTCAATGTTGCAAAAGAAACAACTAAAGTTAAACCGGTCATAGTTCTTAAGGCTGGGAGAACTGAAGCTGGAGCAAAGGCCGCGGCTTCTCACACAGGTTCATTGGCCGGAAGTTATAGGATCTATGAAGCAGTGTTTGAACAGACTGGAATTTTAGCCGCAAAGAGCATGAGGCAACTCTTTAATTACGCAAAGGCCCTAGCAATGCAAAAACCTGCTAATGGGGATAGGGTTGCTATAGTAACGAACGGTGGTGGAGCTGGAGTCATGATGAGCGATGGTTTACTAGAGAGAGGATTGAAACTTGCTGAGCTTAGCGAAGAAACAAAGGATAAATTTAGGAAAGCGATTGAGGAAGGTAAGTTACCGGAGCACATGAGTTATGCAAATCCAGTTGATGTTATAGGTGATGCTCCCTCTAGCAGGTACGAACTAGCGATAAATTACGTCCTTGAGGATCCAAACGTGGATATACTCGCCGTGATAGCTCTCTTTCAGAGTCCAGCTTTAGACGAGGGAATAGTGGATGTCATGGATAGGGTCAAGAAGTACGGAAAGCCGATAGTCTTCATAGCTCCTGGTGGAGAATTTCCGGAGAAAATAGCCAGAAGAATTGAGAAAGTTGGGGTTCCAGTCTTCGAAACCGTGGAAGATGGTGTTGATGCTGTATACGCTTTAGTTAAGTATGGTAAGTATCTATCTGAGCTCTAAATTTTTTGAAATTCTTTTTCAATTATTTTAAGTTCCTGTTCTCCAAGGGCTTTTGGATTTATCACAAGGACTATCGTTCCTTTGTTGCTTAATACTATGTCTTTTGCATTGTAGAGGAACTTTAGAGTCGCCTTTGTTCCATTCTCTAGGATCAAATACTCAATGCAGTCAATATATACCGCATTATATCCAACTTTGAAGGCCCTATAAATTAAATCGGTAAGTATTCCTATATTCGTCGGTAGAATGGCATAAATGTTCTCTCCAATTTCTCCCTCTTTTACCTTCGTTATCCAATAGACAATGGCGGGGGTTTTAATGTTTAGATCTCTTTTCCTTGTTATTATGACTGGGTTCATAGTGGAAATAAGATTTAGCCCTTTTTCCTCGTTTTCAGTCCAATATGCTCCCGGCTTTGATATGACTTTGATGTTCTTTGGGGCCTTTGGAACGAAAGTTACCATTTTAATTGCTCCTATGGCCGCAATAAGCCTAAATATTGCCGCAACTAAAAATAACATGTCTGAAATTGTGTGAATATTTCTCGTTACGGGATACGTTAAGTTAAGTAAACCTACAGATCCAACTCCAATTGGAAACAGAATTTCTATGCTTTTTCTATTCACATATTCAAGCAGGCTAACCGATAAGAATATGAGGGAACCTCCAAGGATTAACGACGGTAGGAGTCCTATTAGGGTAAAGTCATTGTTAAAGAGATTCACGGCCATCGCGAACGTCCATATATGGAATATTATGAATGTGCTCCCAATAATTATAACCCCTCTGGGACTTATTTGATGTTCCCTTAGTAAAAATGTGGTCATTAAAAATAGAATTCCTATGTAGAAGCTAGGTAAGAAGGTAAATAGATAATGATTTCCCTGGATTTGAATACCTAAGGGTTTTAAAATATACTCCTCTACATCTAGAGTTGATAAAAGGAATGCAAAGGACAAAAGGATCCATCCACTTTCCCTAGTTTTTACGGCCCTATAAGAAGATGCCCCAAGCAAGGTGATCCTAGAAAATAAATTTATGTAAGGAACAAGGGAATATATCATCTTTTTGTCACCATCTTTTCCTGTTTAGCTACCACTAAAACTCCTGGGGGGATGTTTTTATCGACTATTACTCCAGGGCCTACAAGAGCTCCACTTCCAATTTTTCTTCCCGGATATATGCTCACGTTTATTCCAGTTTTCACGTTATGCCCTATTATTGCTCCAAGCTTCCTTCTTCCGGAATCTTCGAGGTTACCTTTAATCTCAACCTTTACCGTCTTGTTATCGTGCCTTAGGTTAGCGGTAATGGTACCGGCCCCAAGGTTCGTATTTTCTCCTATTATCGAATCTCCAACGTAGTTGAGATGGGGGGCATTTGAGTTATCCATGATTATCGAGTTCTTAACTTCGACTGCGTTCCCTATATGACAGTTATCTCCTATGCTAGTGTATGGCCTAATGAAGCAGTTTGGCCCTATCCTACAGTTCTTTCCAATTTTTACTGGACCAATGATATAGCTACCAGATCTTACTATAGTTCCTTCCCCTATTTCGACTGGAGGAATTATAGTAGCCCCTTCCTCCACAGTTCCCCTAATGTTATGTTTGAGCTTCGTCTTAAGGATGTACTCGTTAACCTCGAGAAGATCCCATGGTCTACCTATATCACTCCAAAATCCTTTATATTCAAAATATACTATCCTCTTTCCCCTCTCTATCATTATATTGATAGTATCGGTAATCTCGTACTCTCCCCTTTCACTTTTTTCCGTTTCTTCAATGAAGTCAAAGACTTCACTGTTAAAGATGTAAATTCCAAGATTTGCAAAGCCTTCCATTTTTCCTGGCTTTTCTATTATCTTTTTTACTAGATTATTCTTAACCTCAACAAGCCCCAATTGGGATAGGTTTTCAAACTTTTTAACCACGATTCCACCATCTGCCTTCATTTTCCTGTAGGTGTGTAGAAGTCCCCTAATGGCTTCCTGTTCAAAGTATATATCGCCATTTATGGCGAAAAATTCCTCATCAATGATGGCATCCTTTGCTGAATATATAGCCCTTGCAGTTCCTTCTTCATCCCCTTGGACAACGTACGTTATTGGCTTTCCATGGAATTCATCGCCAAGGGTTTCAATTATTTTCTCCTTTTTGTATTTAACTACAATTATAAATTCATCAACGAATGGATCTAGATTCTCAAGTATGTACTCTATAATTGGCTTATTTGCAATCTTCAAAATAGGTTTAGGTCTGTCATCCGTTAAAGGTCTTAGCCTCTCTCCCTTTCCTGCGGCAAGTATTACCGCTTTCATGACTTTACCTCCAAGATAGATCTCATTATTTCGGGAACTATGCTTATCTTTGATACCTTAGTCGGTATCGTGTTTGTAACTGCTAGCTCATCTACAGCTTTGCTGACTCTCTCTATGGCCCCTTCGGCAAAAACGCCATGTGTGGCTACTACGAAAACTTTTTCAGCTCCGAGATCTTTTAGGATCTCTGCAGCCCTTATCATAGTCCCTCCAGTACTTATTATATCGTCGACTATTAGCACGTTCCTTCCTTTTACATTGACGTCTACGGGCGTCATCTTGACTTCCGTTGGTGATATCCTTTCTTTTTCAAAGTGACTGTACTCCAGTCCGAGTATATTTGCAACTTCCTTCGCTCTTTCTAGGGCCCCTCTATCTGGAGCTAACACTAGCCCATTCTCGAGCTTATCCCTAAAGTATTCCGCTATCACTTTAGCTGGGTATATGTTTACGGCCTTACCAGGAAAGAAATCTAATGTCTTTGGATTATGTATGTCGAAGACGTATAGTTCATCATAATATAAGCCGAGCATTTTCATTATCGCTCTCACACTAATGGGTTCTCCCTCTTTTGTGACTCTATCCTGTCTTGAATATGCCAAGTAAGGAACTACCAGCTTAAGTTTTTCGAATCCAGCTTCTTTCAATGCATCCCCTATAATTATCGTTTCAATTAGATGCTCATCCTGGGGCCTGTACGTCGATTGGACTACTATCACTTCCTCTCCATGCTCCAGGATTCTCACGTATTTTTCACCATCAGGAAATTTTTTAATCTCCGTTTTGAGGATCTTGGCATTCTTTGAAATCTCCTCCTCAAGGTGTTTCGCTCCACTACCAATTACAAACACCTTATTCACCTCCTAACAAACCCCTTAAGATTTACCCAAATTTGAGCTCCATTTGGTATTTTCACTTCTATTGGTGGATCGTACTTTTCGGGATTTGCTAGTACCCAGGCGTATAGCTTCTTACCGTTGGCATACCTCTTTAGAAAATCGTAACTTGCTAGGTGCTTGTTTTCATGATTTGCTAACTCTTCAGGAGTAAAAGGACCGAGAACATCGACTATTTCAACGCTTCCAACGGCCTTTTTTTCCGATATTATTATTACTCTTCCTCGGATCTTTGTAGGAGTTTTTCGAATTTCCCAGACCTTCTTTCCTTCTACGATCCAGTTTGCATAGGGTTGCTTTATTATTAACCCCTTCATAACCAAAATTGAGTAGAGAAAAAGCAAGTATATAAAATTAAGGTTCTCACTTAATTTGCTCTAATGCTCCTAAAACTTCCCAGATTATAGTTCTCGTGTGAAGTGGCATGTTTGGATCTTCGCTTATTTCCTCTAGAATTGCAATAGCATCTGCAGCTCTAACTGCAGGTTCTTTTTCTTTATTCATTAGGGCTTCTATTGCCTGTTCAGCGGCCCTTCTAATATTTCTCGGAACCGCAGTGTCCTGTACAACCTGTTCCCTGAGAACTTGGATTATCTGCTCTATTCTTTCCTCTACATTCGTCATTAGAATCACCTCCTTAATCATTTACCTAAGGTAACTAAACTCATCTTTGAATATCTAGGACCCTGCTAAAAATTTTTCCCTATGATCTCTTAAGTGGCTCTGGTATAGCCTCGTTCCACATTTCCTGGGCTAATTTCCCCGTGTATTTGAATTTTTCTACTAGCTTTTCAGCTTTCTTCCTTCTTCTTTGGTGTTCCTTTAGAAACTCTTGGATCTTTGATATTAAGTACCTTTTACACTCTCCACATGTTAGTTCTCCATTCTTACAGGCATAGTATCTCTCCTTTAATTTCTTATCGTCCTCTTCAAAGAAGATCTCGAGCCACTTAAATACGACGCATTTTTCTGGTTCTCCACCTTTTTCTCTCTGCTCCTTTAAAGTAGGTCTACCCCCGGTGAGGGTAAATTTCCAAACTTTCTTCTCAACATCCTCTGGGCTATCTGTTAGATAGATCGCAGTCTCTGGCTTTGAGGCGCTCATTTTACCAGATAAGCTTGTTAATGATGGGACAAATTTACTGTGAAGTGCTGCGGTCTTGTAATATCCTAGGCTTTCAGCGAAATCTCTCTGTAGTCTCCAATAAGGATCCTGATCTATTGCTGCTGGGATTAGACAACGTTTTCTCTCGAAGAATGTGGGGGCTATTTGGATCGCTGGGAAGAATATCATTCCAATTTTGCTTTGCTCTGTAAACCCGAAAACGGCCTTAGCCATTGAGAAGTTAATTTTCTTTGCTATTGGTATGGCCATCTCATATATCTTTGTGAATTCGCTATTTTGGAATATGAATGTTTTATCAGGGTCGAATCCCACTGCGATTATGTCTAATATATTGTCGTAAGCCCATCGTTTTGTATCATCAAAGGTTAAATTTTCCTTGAATAGGAACTTTTCATCGTCGGTTATCTGGATGTATAAGTTCACTCCGAATTTCTCCTGTAGCCATTTTGTGGCAAAAAATGGAATTATATGCCCTATGTGCATTGGCCCACTTGGTCCTCTTCCAGTATAAAGGAAGAACCCTCTACCTTCTTCATAGTCTTTCAGGATAAGGTCGTAATCTCTGTGGGAGAAGAAGAATTTCCTCCTAAAGAATATTGGTAGCTCACTCTTTGTAAGTTCCGCTGTTTTTTCAAGTAGATCTTCCGTTAATGGGCTTGTTCCGAAGTGTTTTATGAGCTTGTCGTAATCTACTACACCCTCAACTTCCCAGGGAGTAACTTTGAACTCCTCTACCAATTAGAATCCCCCCTATCTAAGTTCAATAGAAGAGGTTGAAATGAGTTGTCAGTGTATCCAAAAACGACCACCAAACATGGGGGTAGAGAGGGTATTATTAAATTTAAACTTTTTGGTATCCGATAGGTATTTAACCCCCAACTGATTTATTGTATTATGAGGTGTTTCTAGATGAATTCTGAGGTAATCAAGGAGTTCTTAGAAGACATTGGGGCCGACTATATTGAACTCGAAGGGGAGATTCATCTAGAGCCAAAGGTCTTTTATGAGGTTTGGAAGTATGTAGGCGAGCCAGAGCTTAAAACTTACGTAATAGAGGATGAGATAGTTGAGCCTGGAGAGTACGATCCTCCGGAAATGAGATACACAGAGGCAAAAAAGATCAAGATAAAGAAGGTGTACTTTGAGACTCTTGATGGAGTTAAAGTCGTGACCGATCACTCCGAATTCCAAAAGATAATAAAGGAGATGAAATCTTAAAACTCGAGAATTGACTTATACCCGCTTCCATCTTTCTTTACCATTCTAGAGAATCTAGTTTTTATATGCTCATGATTTAAATCTCTGAATAGATCAAGGTACGCTATACCTATCTTATCAACATATTGGCCAAATTCGAGAATCTTTCTTCCAATATCTTCTTCAGATGAAAAGAACCACTCAATATAATACCCTTCAGGTCTTAAGATTCCGAGCTTTATCTCACGCTCTTTAAACTTGCTCATTATTTCCTCTATATCCAATTCCTTGGCTATGCCGACGACTGATCTATCATGAGCTTTTTCAACGTTATCTATGAAAGCGTAGAATCCGACAATTACTCCATCTTTGATTAACCTTTCTATCATAAATCTTATCGTTGGCCTTTTCCTAGAGAGCTTGGCCTCAAGCTCTTTAATTGGGGTTCTAGCGTCTATTTTAAATATATCCAGGAGAATTGCGTACTCATAGGAATACTCCCATTTTCCAAACTTTACTTTACTTGGATCATTTGACCAGACTTCATAATATTCAAAATCATCAGAATATTTGGAAAGCAGTTCGGGAATGTACTTCTCTTGGTCTACTGGGATATGTAGAATAGCCTGGATTCCATTTTTAAATCCAAATATTGGGTTAATATACCCAAAGAAGGGATTATTTAGCATTTCTTTCCCTTTTTCAAAGATCTCCCTTTTGGGAACTGAAATAAATGCAACGTAACTTTTGAGTCCAAGTTTGGTTATACTGTAAACAGCATTGACGAAAATGTACTTACCATAATACTTATCATAGATTCTCTTTAATTTGTAGTATTCTATCCCTTCAGCTTGAGCTATCTTCCTCAGACTCTCCCTTGGATATTTGTTCAATAACTCAGCTAGCCACTCTAATTCTTCAAAATTTATTATATTGGCCATGCGACCTCAGTAAAAAATTTATTACTACAGCCTAAAAACAGTTATGGTGGTTGGGGTATGGTCAGGATAGAGGTTATTGATATAGAGAAACCGGAAGGAGTTGAAGTTATAATTGGCCAGGGAAATTTTTCGATATTTACCGTGGATGACCTTGCAAGGGCCCTATTAACGGCGGTTCCTGGGATTAAATTTGGAATTGCTATGAATGAGGCAAAGCCCCAGTTAACTAGATATACTGGTAACGATCCAGAATTAGAGGCACTTGCTGCCAAAAATGCTGTGAAAATTGGAGCAGGTCACGTTTTTGTGATATTAATGAAGAATGCTTATCCAATAAACGTTTTAAACACGATAAAGAATCACCCAGCGGTTGCCATGATTTATGGAGCTAGCGAAAATCCTTTCCAGGTTATAGTCGCTGAGACGGAACTTGGAAGGGCCGTAATTGGAGTCGTTGATGGAAAGGCCGCAAATAAGATCGAAACTGACGAACAAAAGAAGGAGAGAAGAGAACTAGTTGAAAAAATCGGATATAAGATAGACTGAGGGTTTTCTTATGAAAATATTTTTTATAACTTCAAATCCAGGAAAGGTTAGAGAAGTTGCGAATTTCTTAGGGACATTTGGAATAGAAATCGTCCAACTGAAACATGAATATCCAGAAATTCAAGCTGAGAAACTGGAAGATGTCGTGGATTTTGGGATTAGTTGGCTTAAGGGGAAAGTTCCCGAGCCCTTCATGATTGAAGATTCTGGGCTGTTCATTGAAAGTTTAAAAGGGTTTCCGGGTGTTTATTCATCCTACGTATACAGAACTATAGGCTTGGAAGGTATCCTTAAGCTCATGGAAGGAGCTGAAGATAGAAGGGCCTACTTTAAAAGTGTTATTGGATTTTACATTGATGGAAAAGCCTATAAATTCTCTGGTGTGACCTGGGGAAGAATTTCTAATGAAAAAAGGGGTACCCATGGATTTGGATATGACCCGATTTTCATTCCAGAAGGTTCTGAAAAAACGTTTGCCGAAATGACGATTGAAGAGAAGAATGCTCTATCTCATCGAGGAAAAGCCTTAAAGGCATTCTTCGAATGGTTAAAGGTAAATCTTAAATACTGAATATTCGTCAATATATCATAAGGTGAGAAACCATGCCTGAGATCTTAGATAAAGTTGATAGAAGGTTACTTGAGGAGTTAAAGAATAATGCAAGGGAAAATATCGCTACATTAAGTAAAAAACTTGGTATCCCCAGGACAACGGTTCATTATAGAATAAAGAGGCTAGTTGAAGAGGGAATTATAGAGAAGTTCACAATAAAACCTAACTATAAAAAGTTAAACTTGGGAACTACAGCATTCATTCTGATTCGTTATGATCCAGACTCTGGTCTGACTCAAAGGGAAGTAGCTGAGCAAATAGCTAGAATTCCGGGAGTTTATGAAGTTCATCTCGTTGCGGGTGAGTGGGATCTTCTCCTTAAAGTTAGGGCTTCAAACGCTGAAGAGATAGGGAGAATAGTAATAGATAAACTTAGAGAAATTAGAGGGGTTGGTCAAACGGTTACAATGGTTTCTTTTGTTACAGTTAAGGAGGAGATCTAATTTTTCCCTTTAATATTTCACTTCAATAAGGATTAAATATTGTCAATCTACCTTCTATCGGGGGTTAACATGGCGAGAGTCGTAGTTGATGCTCAGGCCGCGAGGGCTATAGGGAAGGGAGCAATGATCGTCTTTAAAAAAGGTGTTGTAAGAGTTGAGGGAGATATAAAGCCTGGGGATATAGTGGAAGTCTACACTAGGGGTGGGAAATTCCTGGGGAAAGGTTTTGCAAATCCTAATTCTAACATCATGGTCAGGATAGTTACGAAGGATAAAGATGTTGAAATAAACAAGGATCTGTTTAAAAGAAGGATTAAGAAGGCGAATGAGTACCGAAAGAAAGTCTTAAAGTATACTAACGTGTATAGGATGGTTTATGGGGAGGCCGACTACCTACCTGGACTGATAGTTGATAGGTTTAATGATATAGCCTCGCTTCAAATTTCAAGTGCTGGTATGGAAAGGTTTAAGCTTGATGTCGCTGAAGCGATTATGGAGGTTGAACCTGGGATAGAAACTGTATTTGAAAAGAATACTGGGAGGAGCAGAAGGAGGGAAGGATTGCCTGAAATTGAGAGAGTTCTCTTGGGAAAGGAGAAATATAGAACGATAATCCAAGAAGGAAGGGCAAAGTTCATCGTCGATATGAGGGGTCAGAAGACTGGTTTCTTCCTGGATCAGAGAGAGAACAGATTGGCCTTAGAAAAGTGGGTTCAGCCAGGGGATAGGGTTCTTGATGTTTTTACCTATACAGGAGGCTTTGCTATACACGCTGCGATAGCTGGTGCTGATGAAGTTATAGGAATAGATAAGTCTCCTAGAGCAATAGAAACCGCAAAGGAGAATGCAAAATTGAATGGTGTTGAGGATAGAATGAAGTTCATCGTGGGTAGTGCTTTCGAAGAAATGGAAAAGCTTCAAAAAAAGGGAGAAAAATTTGATATCGTCGTGCTTGATCCTCCCGCCTTCGTTCAGCATGAGAAAGATCTAAAGGCCGGCCTTAGGGCTTATTTCAACGTTAACTTTGCGGGATTAAACCTAGTGAAGGATGGTGGAATATTGGTAACTTGCTCTTGCTCTCAGCATGTAGACCTTCAAATGTTCAAAGATATGATAATAGCTGCGGGAGCGAAAGCTGGGAAGTTCCTTAAGATGCTTGAGCCCTATAGGACTCAGGCCCCGGATCATCCAATTTTGATGGCCTCCAAAGATACGGAGTATTTGAAGTGTCTCTTCCTCTATGTGGAGGATATGCGTTAGCGGACTATCATTACCGGGATCCTTATTTGTCCAACGACCTCCTCAAGTAAGCTTCCTATCCTGGTTTTCCCACTTCTTCCGTATGCACCCATGATGACCATTGAATACTTACCTGAGTTAGCTTCCTTTATTATCTCCTCTTTAGCTGATCCTTCCACTATCTTAAAGGAGCAGTTAATCCCCTCTCTCCTCCCCAATTCTAATAGCGTAGTTATAACTTCCTTTACGCTCTTTTTAGTTTCTCTCCATATCGTTTCTTCGAACTCCTTTATCTTCCCTAAACTGTCGCTTCTCATGCTTAAGTGAAATGCTAAGGCTTTAGCTTCCCTTCTATCAAGCACTGAAAATAATATCACCTTCGCATTCTTTCTCTTGGCTATTGAGAATGCATGAAGTGCTGCCTTTTGGCTCCATTTGCTTCCGTCAATGAGGACTAATAACTTCATATCCCTCCCCCATATCTTGCTATTAACACCAACGATCCCGCGGCTACACTTGAGATCATAACTGCCATTCCAACTTTGAGGAAGTCTTTAAATGTTATTCTAATACCCTCCCTATATGCTATTCCCAGGACTACCACATTTGCACTTGCCCCTATTGCGGTTCCGTTACCTCCTAAACATGCCCCTAGACTTAAGGCCCACCATAGTGGGTAAATATTTATACTACCTGCCATACTCTTTATTAATGGTATCATGGTTGCTGTGAAGGGTATATTGTCTATTATTGCACTTGAAAATGCTGAAATCCAGGATATCAAGAGTATTGCTTCATTTTCTGAAGTTATGTGCCTTACTATCCACTTTCCGGCCTCATCTATTAATCCAGTCTCAACGAGCCCTCCTACTATGATGAAAAGTCCACCGAAGAAGAATAGGGTTGCCCACTCAACTTTCTCAAGGGCGACTTCGGGCGAGACTCTGCTCCAGAGTAATAATATGGTAGCTCCAGTTAGTGCGACTACGGCGGGCTCTATTCCAAGGGCATCGTGGAAAAAGAATGCTACAATTATGAGTCCTATGGTTATCACGGATTTTTTAAAGAGCTCTCTGTCTTTAATCGCATCTTCCTCTCTAAGGTTCATTATTCCATCTAAGTTATATTTTACCCTAGAGAATTCCTTCTTGTAGAGGATGTATACTAGGGCGATCATGATGAATAGATCCATGAAGGATATTGGGGCCATGTTGACTATGAAATCATTAAAGCTGAGCTTTGCAGCTGAGCCTATCATGATGTTTGGAGGATCTCCAATTAGGGTTGCGGTTCCTCCTATGTTCGAAGCGAAGATCTCAGCGAGTAAATAAGGAACCGGATTTACCCCCATGCGTCTCGTTATGTAGAGCAACATTGGGGTCAAGAGCAAGACTGTCGTTACATTATCTAGAAATGCGCTAACAACGGCCGTTGTTACTGAGAACAACAATAGAACTCTTATTGGGTTTCCTTTTGAAACCTTAGCTACCTTTATTGCTATATATTCAAAAAGGCCACTTTCCTTGCTAATATTCACTACTACCATCATTCCGGCCAAAAGGAGGATAGTGTCAAGATCCAAATATTCAGGGACTTTCTCCCAAGGAACTATATTTAATACTAACATAATTGAAGCTCCTAACAATGCAGCTACCGTTCTATGGATCTTTTCACTTATTATTACTGCATATGTAGCTATAAATATTCCAAGGGTTATTATTTCAACTTCTGATATCATTAAATCGCCCCCTAATATATTATAACTGGCTTTTCAACATTTTGCAGGATTCTAAAAACTATTGGACTAACCTGGTATGTTTTTACCATTGTGGCCCCATAGTACCTAGAAACGATAAGAATATCATAGTCCTCCGATTCATGCTCGATTATCGTGGCTTTATTCCCAATTTTTATCTGAGAGCTGATTATATGGTTCAGGTTTAAATCTTCTATTAACTTCTTAGTTGCATTTAACGTTTCTTCTCCTTTTTTAAACTCCTTCTCTCTAAATATTTCAGCATCCTTATCCCCTATTGTTTCCCTAATTACCCTGCAAACATCCTCATCTATAACGTAGATTAACCCAACTCTACTTCCAGGAAAAGATGAGATATACTCTATAACGCTTTCAGGGAGTGGATCTGAGTACCTATCTAAGGGGATGAGAATTCTTGTTACTGTGGGGATCTCTAATTCTTCCTCGGTAAGTAAAAACTCCTTGTATGCCTTAAGAATCTCTTCATATATTGGGGCAATATCCCTAAACCTTCTTAAAATAATGTTAGAGAAAAGCCCCACGGTCTCACCCTCACTTCCTCTTCCATTCCGTGTATCCACACTTTCCGCATGCCCACCTGTCCCCATGATCTGCCATAAAAACTCCTGGGCCGCAACGTGGACAGAACTTATTCTTCCTTATAACTTTTCCATCTTTAACTATGTAGAGTTTCCATTTTTGGCCCATATCACTCACCCTCCTTCTTTTCAATTATACCATCTCTAATGAGTATATACTCAGGCTCTATGTAGAGCATCCTTTCCTTATCGTAATAATACTTTGCGTAACCCTTGGATTTATAGCTTCCAAAGTAGCTTCTAATGTACTGAATAACCGTAGTTTCTGGGTTTAGGTCTAGCATTGCCACTAGCTTACCTTTCACATCTTTTCTACTAGGTGTTGGTTCTCCTGGGTGGTATATCTCAAAATATATCTCTTTCCTTCCAATTAGCTTGTTTTCTTTGACTTCTGTAATTTTAATCTCCATCTCTAACCACCTCCATCCGTCTCATTATCTTCGCGCACCTGCGTTTGCATTCATTTGTTACCTTTATAAGCACTATGCCCCTTTTAGGTTGGCCATAAATAACTGTTGCTCCCAAAGGGGCATACAACACCGCTGGGATTGTTGCGAGGTCCTCTTCACCATTCACAACGATATGGACGGATTTTCCATTCAAGATCAAGGAATAAGCTTTCTTTATAGATTTGAGTAGGGGTAGTGTTATAGTTCCGGGGGGATTTTTTACAGTGAGGAGAACTCCATTTATAATAATTCTTGGCTTATATTCTCTCCTCTCTGTTTTATGATCATAAATTGCTAGATTTGGATTTAAACCAACTCTCATTATATTCTCGGTTACAACATCCCCTACTGTTATTAAAACCCCATCATCTCCCTCAATAATGTTCTTAGCCTTAACATAGGGCTCTGGAATATTCCCTTCAATGAGCTCTCCTAGAGGGTTCTTGAGCTCTTGCCTCAGTTCATCTGGTAATTTAAATACGACTCTCATCAACGCACCCTTATGGCGTATTTTCCTGGAACCTTAGCTCCTATCCTCTTTGCTATCTCGCTATTTTCAACGTCAATTATTATTACTAAGTCAAACCACTCTTCGCTGAGATCCCTACTTCCACATACAGGGCACTGATCCTCTGTTGTAATATAATGGCAATTCCTACAGGCTTTTTCCGTCACTTCTTACCCTCCTTTTCCTTTCTCTTTTCCTTCTCGATCCACTCAAACTTTCCAAGTCCTGGCTGTCTCATCGTTAACCCAATTCTATTTTCTCTTATTACCCTACTCTTTGGACTTACGGTGATTATCCTGGCCCTAACAGCATCTCCGATCTTTAAAAGATACTTCTTCTCTTTCCCTACAAACTGCTTGTTTCTCTCGTCGTAGACTACGTAGTCATCCATGAGTTGGCTGATGTGGACCAATCCATCCATAGGCCCAATCCTTATAAATGCTCCAAAGGGGACGACGTCAACTACGGTGCCCTCTACAACCTCATCTCTCTTCGGTTCCCAAACGAGGACGTCGAATACTACTTCATGGTAAGTTGCCCCATCCCCTGGAACTATTATTCCATCTCCAACCTCCTTTACCTCAACGATTGAAAGGATTACACCTTCATCCCTGTCGTATGTCCCCTCATAGGTATCTCTGAGGACTAACATTGCGGCTTCCTTTGGATCCATCGTGAACATCCTGGGCGGTATCCTTACGACATCCTTCACCGTCACTATTTTGTACATTCCTGGAATCCCTCCTAAAAACTTAAGAAATAAAGCGAAATCACTCCTTCTTGCCGAATTTCTCCTTATACATCTCTATAGCCCTTAAAATTTCCCTCTTAGCAGCTTCTGCCCCTTCCCATCCTTCTACGATTATCTCTTTACCTTCGAGTTCCTTATACCTCTTGAAGAAGTGGGCTATCTCGTCTAAGAATGCCTTGGGAACATCGCTTATATCCTTCCAGTCTTTAAAGTATGGATCTTCGACTGGAACTGCAAGTACCTTATAATCCTTATCTCCGCTGTCTATCATTTTAAATAGTCCGATCGGCCTGGCCTCTATTATCGTTAGTGGATACGTTGGTTCCCTCATAATTACCATGATGTCAAAGGGATCTCCATCTTCATACCATGTCCTTGGTATTATCCCGTAGTCTACTGGGTAGTGAAACGGTGTGTAGAGAACCCTATCTAATTTCAACAATCCCGTTTCCTTATCTAGCTCGTACTTGTTTCTACTTCCCTTCGGTATCTCTATCAGGGCGTAAACAACTTCTGGAACGTTTGGTCCGGGTTCAAGGTCGTGGAATGGGTTCATTCATACCCCCTCCTTTTGAATTCTATCTCAAGAAACATCCTCGACTACATGGCTTTATAATACTTTTAAATTTTTAGCTCTTCCCACTTTTTCTTCATGAGAATAGCGTCTCCCTCTATATTTGGGCTCTCACTAATAATGACACCTTTCACCCTGAACTCCTTGAGGACTTTAAGTAGATCTTCCCATTTCAGGTCACTTTCTTCAAGGTTTAAGTGCCTCTTTTCTCCCTTTTCTCCATACTCTATTCCGCTTATATGGATATGCATATTGTCAAGGGCTTCTCTACCTAACTCGTTCTCAATTAGTGCTAGCATTTCTCTCCACTCTTCTTCCGTGTTGCATTTCCCTTTATTCCTAGCGTGGGCATGGGCAAAGTCTATCGCCGGTAAAACTAACTCAAGCTCTTGACTAAGCTTTACAAGCTCTTTAAGATCGCCGAATTGAGTTGGCTTACCTGTGAGCTCAGGCCTTAGCCATACTTTGATACCCTTGTCCATGAGCTCTTTCTGTATCTCCTTAAGGGCCGAAAGTATCTTCTGATAAACACTTTCCTTTGGTTGCTTTAGGTAATAGCCAGCGTGAAAAACGACGCTCCATCCTCCAGCTTCGTAAAGTCTTTCTGCAGACTGGATTATTCTCCTTTTACTAGCTTCTACTTTTTCCTTTTCCTTTGCGTTAAGGTTGATGTAGTAGGGGGCATGGGCAGTAAGCACTATGTCGTTCTTCTCGGCTACATACTTTATCTTCTTTGCAAGCTCGGGCTTTATATTAATACCCCTTACGAATTCTAATTCCATGGCATCCAGCCCTAACTCTCTCACTCTTTCTATTCCAGCTATAGTTGATGGCTTTGGCGTTGAAATTGGAATTCCAGCAGTTCCAAATCTTAGCCTGTCTATTTTAAACATTCAACTTCCCTCGAATAGTTAGGTTGCTCTAAAATTTAACGTTAATCCTCTAAAGCAATTTTTAAATAGCCAAGAAAAATAGAGTTTTCGGTGTCAGAGATGAGCGTCATAATCGAATTCTCGATAGTTCCCATGGGGGAAGTTAGCATAAGTAAGTACGTTGCTGAAATAATAAAATTAGTCAGAGATAGAGGGGTGAAATATCAGCTGACTCCAATGGGCACGATACTTGAGGTGAATTCTATTGAGGAGGGATTAAGTATTATTAGGGATGCCCATGAGCTGATGTTCAAGTTAGGCAGTAAGAGAGTTCTAACAACTATTAGAATCGATGAGAGAAGAGATAAAGCTAGGACAATGGAGGATAAGGTAAAATCGGTTATGGAGAAGGTGGAGAGCGTGAGAGAATGAAAGTCTTAGTGTTGGCAATAGATAGAGATGATGATTTTGGGGTTAAAGCGGGAGTTAGTGGTCCGGTCATTGGGAGGGATAAATGTCTGGATGCTGCGGTAAAGCTTAGCTTAGCGGATCCTGAGGATAGCGATGCTAATTCCCTATTTGCCGCTATAAAACTCTATGACGAACTTAAGGAAAGTGGAAAGTTTGAGGATGTTGAGGTAGCGTTGATAACAGGTAGTCACAACGTTGGAGTTGAAAGTGACCTTGAGCTTAGTAGGCAACTTGACAAAGTCCTAAAAGAATTTCCGGCAGATGGTGTTATTCCCGTAACAGATGGGGCCGAAGACGAGCAGATCTTTCCAATAATAACCTCTAAAGTTCCAATACTTAGCACGAGGAGGGTAGTTGTAAAACAGAGCCCTGGGATTGAGACCACTTGGTACATAATAGTTAGGTACCTTAAAGAGCTCCTAAGTGATCCTGAGGTTTCTAAAGTCGTTCTTGGGATTCCGGGTTTAATAGTCCTTTTATATGGAATTGCAAAAATAGTGTCGATAAAGTATCCTCCCAGTGCTCAGATAGTGTCTTCCACTGTTACCGGGTTAATAATGCTAATAGTTGGAGGGTATTTCTTTGCTAAAGGCTTTAGAATCAAGCCAATAACATCTCTAGTTAGAATTGTAAGTAGGGGACTAATAACGTTCATAGGAGTGGTTACTGGGTTTATAGTTATGCTCGGTGGTGCGATAAACGTCTACTTAACCCTTGAAAGTATAGCTGAGAAGATGATTGGGGGAATCCCAACAAGCGAGTTAATAGCCCTCTTGATATACTTAAACGCCGTAAACAAATATTTTATCCTTGGGCTCGGAATAATGATCGCTGGGAAAATAATTCAGGAGTATCTGAGGCGTAATCCCCACTTATGGTACTACATAGCAAGCTTCTTGATGCTTCCAGCTTTCTGGAAGGTTATAGATCTAATTACCCTATATTCTAATCCTTTGGTGAAAAAAACTTCTGGAGAATTAGTGGGAGGTATTTCACTGGTCGTTATAGACATTCTAATAAGCATCATCATAAGCATAAAATTAAGAGAAAAGGTTCGTGGCTAGGTAACCCTTTCTAGCCCATCTTTCTTTACTATGTAAGTGTTTTCATACTTTATTGCCCCTTCTGGAAGCATTAGTGGTGGATGGATTATACTAAGTACCATATTTTCCTGTATCTTAGCAGCCCTCTGTGGGACGACAATGGTGGCTATAGGGGGTTCTTCTATTAGCAATCCAACTCCATGAGTGTATCCACTCAAATGATAATCCCCGAACCCTCTTTCCTTAAAAAACTGCTCTATCTTCTTTTCGACTGTTGATATTGGAACTCCAACTTTTGTCTCCTCTAAAGCTAGCTTTATTGCTTCTTTTTTAACTTCTATTGCCTTCTTAACTCTCTCTCCAGGATCGCCAATTATGAACGTTCTCGCCATATTTGCATAGTAGTGATTCCAGTCAGTTCCTATAACCACCGTAACAACTCCATTTTCGGGAACCTTCAAATCCCTAAAAGGTTCAGCGTGGGCCCTAGGTGTTACTGAGACATAGACCTTTGGATCTTCACTACCATTAAGCATTAATTCCCTGGTTACTTCGGCCGCTATTTCGAGTTCTGTTCTCCCAGGTTTTATTTCCTCTTCGGCCACTCTCATGCCTTTTAAGGCTATCTTTCCAGCTTTTCTTATATTATCAAGTTCCCATTCATCTTTTATCATCCTAAGCTTCATTGTAAGGTCTAGGATATCCACAACTTCAACCGTTGGATTAAGCCTCAAGAATATCTTGTAAAATATTAAGTAAGCATCTCTTTCTATTCCAAACTCGAGGCCCACCCTTTTCATTTCATTCTCTCTTATCCACTTAACTACAGTGAGCATTAGCTCTTCGGCTTTCTGGTATTCGACAACGTCTTCTATCCAGCTTCTTTCCTTAAACAGCTCAGCCTCCCCTTTAACTACAAGAACCCTCGGTTCTCCTTCTGCTGGAATTAACAAGCTTGGCCTTAACCACTTAGTTCCAGTAAAGTAGATAAAGCTCGATAGGGTCCTTATAACAGCTCCATCTATGTTGTTCTCCTTGAGTAGTTCCTGGAAACGTTCAACTCTCTTCTTGAATATCTTTTTATCTCCCCTCATTTTGTTCCCTCTCATAACCATATTAGTTCTATTCTATAAAAATTTATGGAAAGATTTAGAAGCAAAGTATTTAGAATACCGAATTAAGTCTACCTCCATCTACGGGGATCATGGCTCCATTTATGTAACTTCCTAACTCACTTGCAAGGAAGGCCACTAGATATCCTATCTCCTCTGGCTCTCCTAGTCTTCCCAATGGTATAGGCTTTGCGTACTCTTTTAGGGCCTCTTCAACGCTTTTTCCTTCCCTTTTAGCCCTATCCTGGGCAAGTTGAATGACTCTGTCTGTCCTTATTATCCCTGGCATTATTCCGTTGACGGTTATTCCCTTTGGTCCTAGCTCTTTTGCCAGTGTCCTAACTAATCCGGCCATCGCTATCCTTACAACGTTACTTAGGGCTATGTTGGGTATCGGCTCTTTTATGGCAACGCTTGTCGAGTACACTATTCTCCCAAACCCCTTCCTTTCCATGCCTGGAACTAAGGCTTTGGTGAGGTATACGGCCGGGTAAAGGAGAAGCTTAACGGCCCCTTCCCAGTCTTCCATGCTCATCTCCATAAAGTATCCTGGCTTTGGCCCGCCTGTGGAGAAGAAGAATATATCTGGATCTCCAATGTCTTTCAGTTCTTTAATCGTTCTCTCTAGGTCTTCCATTTTTGTTAGGTCTGCAACTATATAGTGAACCTCAACGTTGCTCTCGCTCTTTATCTTTTCTTTAGCCCTCTTTAGGTTCTCTTCATTTCTTGAGAGTATTATGACATCGGCACCGGCCCTAGCTAGAACCCTCGCAACCCCGAATCCTATTCCCTTGCTCGATGCCGTCGTAAATGCTAACTTACCTGAAAGATCTATCCTTAGCATTTCCAATCCCCAATAAAATGCTTCATTGTGAGCTAATAAATTTTGGTAGGGGTTCACCTCATGAATAAGTAAAGCGTTGAAAAGTCTAAAGCTATCATTATCCTTTGACCTTTGAAGTGAGCATAAATATTTATAAACCTAGTTCAACTTAAACCCATCGGTTCACGATCAAGGGGTGATGATCATGAGTGGAACAAAGAAGGTAGGTTCCGCGGGAAGATTTGGAGCAAGATACGGTCTTAAGATCAGGAGAAGAGTTGCAGCAGTGGAGGCAAAAATGAGACAAAAGCATGTTTGTCCAGTTTGCGGTAGAAGGGCTGTAAAAAGGATCAGTACTGGGATCTGGCAATGTACGAAGTGTGGGGCAATATTTGCGGGTGGTGCTTATCTCCCAGTCACTCCGGCCGGTAAGGTTGCTAGAAGAATTATGGAGTGATGTAGAGATGCCGGAAGCCGTTTATAGATGTGCGAAGTGTGGAAGGGAAGTTAAGCTTGATTTATCAACGACTAGAGATCTTCGCTGTCCATACTGTGGTAGTAAAATCCTCTACAAGCCTAGGCCAAAGATACCGAGAAGGGTTAAGGCAATTTAGCTAAGTTTTTAACTTCTTCTTCTAACATTAAAGGGATTAACTATGATGCTAATAACGACTTCCCATAGGCCTACTAGAAGGACAAGGAGTTTTGGTCATGATCTGGAGAGAGTGATTCCTAATTCTCTCTATCTTACTAGAGGGAAAAAGACTATCCAGGAGCTCCTTATGGAAGCTTATGACAGGGGATATGAGAGGTTATTGATAATAAACGTGTGGAAGGGGAACCCCTTAAAGATGACGTTCATTAAGGTTCATCCAGAGGACTGGGGTTATCTTGGTTATCTCTACCTTCATGGTGTTAAGCTTCAGAGGGAGATGGGGTTTAAGGGACTAAATCCAATAAGGGAGGATATGCCCTTAGTTATTACAACGGCGAAGAGAGTTGGTCTCGATCATTTAGCTTTCGCTCAGGTATTTTCTGAGCTTACAACGGGTAAATTTGTCCCGAGGGGAGATAAGAGCTTACTCTCAATTGCGGATAGATATAACACAGATGTTCTCGCTGTTATTGAAAGGCACCCTAGGGGGATTGTAATCAATTTCTACAGGCTTGATATTACTAAGGATAGGCCTGTGGGCCCCTTGATCAATGTAAAGATTTGGATCATGGAGGATGGAAGAAGATGGGACTATAAGGAAGCCTTTGGAATAAAGGTTCCTCCAAGGAGGCGAGAGTTTGAAGGCAAAAGGGGTGAAGGGAAGAATAGTGATTGAGTTTCCCTCCGAGGATATAGCAAGGATCATTCATGAGGCCGTTTTCTATGAGCACGTTAGCGTCCCCTATAGAAGGAGTAGGATTAGCTTCGAGAGGGATAAAAATAAGATAATTTTAGAAATCATAGCAACTGATTCTTCTGCCATGCGGGGAACTGTTAATTCCTACCTTAGATGGATTAAGGTTGCAATGGATGCTATTGACATCTAAACTTCTGAACTTCTAATCCCAGGAAAAGCTTTATAACCCTACTTTTTAAGTAAACCCGAGCAAGCTTATCAGGGTGGTGGAAATGGGTAGGAGAGAGGAGATGATTGCAAAGATTAAGGAACTCATGCTTCAACCTGAAAGGATTAGAAATATCGGAATTGCCGCTCACATTGACCACGGTAAAACAACGTTAAGTGACAACTTGCTTGCAGGAGCTGGAATGATAAGTGAAGAGCTAGCAGGAAAGCAACTTGTCCTAGACTTCGACGAACAGGAACAAGCCAGAGGAATAACCATTAACGCGGCAAACGTTTCAATGGTTCACAACTACGAAGGAAAGGATTACCTAATTAACCTCATCGATACCCCAGGACACGTTGACTTTGGTGGAGACGTTACAAGGGCCATGAGGGCAATTGATGGTGTCATAATCGTCGTTGATGCAGTGGAAGGAGTCATGCCACAGACCGAAACAGTAGTAAGACAGGCATTAAGGGAATACGTTAAGCCAGTCCTCTTCATAAATAAGGTTGACAGGCTTATTAGAGAGCTGAAGCTAACTCCCCAGCAGATGATGGAAAGATTCTCCAAGATAATAATGGACGTCAACAGGTTAATTCAGAGGTACGCTCCGGAAGAGTACAAGAAGAAGTGGATGGTTAAGGTTGAAGACGGTAGCGTTGCATTCGGTTCAGCTTACTATAACTGGGCCCTCAGCGTTCCCTTCATGAAAAGAACTGGAGTTAAGTTCAACGAGATCATTGACTTGACTCTCAAAGGAGACAACAGAACTCTCAGGCAGAAAGCACCACTCCACGTTGTAGTACTTGACATGGTCGTTAGGCACCTACCAAGCCCAATTGAAGCCCAGAAGTACAGGATCCCACACCTGTGGGAGGGAGACATAAGCAGTGACATAGGGCAGGCCATGCTTAACTGTGATCCTAAGGGTAAGATGGTCATGGTGGTTACCAAGATAATCATTGACAAGCATGCGGGTGAAGTTGCAACGGGAAGGGTCTGGAGTGGAACGGTAAAGAGCGGCCAGGAGGTTTACCTAATCAACACTAAGAGGAAGGCTAGAATACAGCAGGTAGGTATTTACATGGGTCCAGAGAGGATAAATATGGAAGCAGTTCCAGCTGGAAACATTGTTGCAGTTACTGGACTTAGGGATGCAATGGCCGGAGAAACGGTTGCAGAGGAACAGATCGAACCATTTGAAGCCCTTCACTATGTTAGCGAACCCGTAGTTACCGTAGCTATAGAAGCTAAGAACGTAAAGGATCTACCAAGGCTTATTGAGGCATTGAGGCAGCTAGCTAAAGAAGATCCAACCCTCCACGTTAAGATAGATGAGGAAACTGGTCAGCACTTACTCAGTGGTATGGGTGAGCTTCACCTTGAAGTTAAGCTCTACAAGCTCAAGAAGGATTGGGGCATTGACATAGAGGTTTCAGAGCCTATAGTAGTTTACAGGGAGAGCATAACTAAATCAAGTCCAATGGTTGAAGGAAAATCACCCAACAGGCACAACAGGTTCTACATAGTCGTAGAGCCAATGCCCGATGAGATATACAATGCAATCAAGGAAGGAATAATACCAGAGGGAAGGGTTAAGAATCCGAAAGAAGTCGCTAAGAAGCTAGCTGAGCTTGGAATGGACTACGAGATCGCTAGAGGTATCGTGGATATCTACAATGGAAACATGTTCATCGACAACACGAAGGGTGTCCAGTACCTTAATGAGGTTATGGATCTCCTCATCGATGGATTCCACCAGGCTATGGATGAAGGCCCCCTCGCTAGGGAACCGGTAATGAAGGTTATAGTCAGGTTACTAGATGCACAGGTTCACGAGGATAACGTTCACAGAGGTCCAGCTCAGATCTATCCGGCAATTAGAACTGCAATTCACTGTGCAATGATGAAGTCCAATCCGGTTCTCTACGAGCCATACCAGAAGGTTATCATTAACATACCCTACGAGTACATGGGTGCCGTTAGCAGGGAGATAACCCAGAGGAGAGGTCAGCTCGTTGACATGAAGCAGGAGGGTGAGGTAATGACGATAATTGCAGAAGCTCCAGTAGCTGAGATGTTTGGATTTGCAGGTTCAATAAGAAGTGCAACTAGTGGTAGAGCATTATGGAGCACCGAACATGCCGGATTTAAGAGAGTTCCAAATGAGCTTGCTCAGCAAATCATAAGACAGATAAGACAGAGGAAGGGTCTTGATCCAAATCCACCAACTGAGAAAGATGTATGTCCTCTCTTCTGACCTTTCTCTACAATAACTTTTTTATAGGGGATCGCATTTCTTTAGCTTGGGGCTTAGATGCTGAGGGACTTCTTTGAAAAGTACTTCGTAAATCCAATAAAATATAATACTGGCTATAATCCTGTAAATACTTTAACCTATGCTATAATCCTGGGAATAGCAACCATATTAGTTTACAAGGGATTAAAGAAACTCAAAATAAAAATAGATAATGCTTTTTTTAGAGCGTTAGTTCCTTACATGATCTTTGGAGCATTTACAAGGGCTCTAACTGATGCTAGTGTTTTTCCTAGAACTTACATTACCGTATCTCCTGGCATATATTTCCTAGTGTCTTTAATAGCAACTCCGGCACTCTTAATACCCTATAAATTTTTTAAAGATTGGAGGAGAGTGTTTTCATTATTTGGTTGGGGATTGGTATTAATTGATGTGGCCGCCCTTTTAGTTAATCTCCAGAAAGTTACGTTTAACTTTCAGGTACTCAAGTACTTTATTCCCTTCGTTACCATAGCTGAGGTTGTGATCTATCTCCTAACAAAGAAGCTTTCAATAGTTCGTGATAACTCCTATCTTTTCTACGTTCACTTTTACGATGCAACCACAACATTTGTCGGCGTTGATTTCATGGGGTATTGGGAGCAACACGTTGTTCCTAGATTCCTCATAGGACTTACGGGAACAGCAGCTGTTATGTACGTCCTTAAGTTCGTTGTTTTATATACGGCCCTGTGGATAATGGTGAAGCTTGAAGAGGAGGGTGAAGAGGAGGAGCTTTTAGACTTCATTAAGATGGTGATTTTCATCCTGGGTTTTGCCCCAGGAACTAGAAACCTGTTAAGAATGCTTATGGGGGTTTAGGTATGAGCGTGAAAACTTGGAGGAAGATTGCAATCGACATTATAAGGGATTTTGACCATAATATAATGCCCCTATTTGGAAATCCAAAGGCCTCTGAGACGATCTCCATAAGCCCCAGCGGAGATGAGACCAAGGTCGTTGATAAGGTTGCCGAGAACATAATAATAAGTAAGTTCAAGGATTTAGGAGTTAATGTCGTCAGCGAGGAGATAGGGAGAATAGACCAGGGAAGTGATTACACGGTTGTTGTCGATCCTTTAGATGGCTCCTATAATTTCATAAATGGGATACCATTCTTTGCGGTTAGCGTTGCAATATTTCACGAAAAGGATCCAATATATGCATTCATATACGAGCCAATCGTGGAGAGGCTCTATGAGGGTATCCCTGGAAAAGGATCCTACTTGAATGGTGAGAAGATCAAGGTAAGGGAACTAGCGGAGAAACCATCTATAAGCTTCTATACAAAGGGAAAGGGCACAAAAATCATTGATAAGGTGAAGAGGACAAGAACGTTAGGGGCTATAGCATTGGAATTAGCTTACTTGGCAAGGGGAGCCTTGGATGCTGTCGTCGATATAAGGAATTACTTGAGACCTACGGATATAGCAGCAGGGGTCGTGATAGCTAGGGAAGCAGGGGCCATAGTTAAGGATCTCGATGGTAAGGATGTTGAGATAACGTTTAGTGCAACTGAAAAAGTTAACATAATAGCCGCTAATAATGAGGAGCTCCTGGAAACCATTTTAAGGTCAATTGAGAAGTGAATTTGATGTACATTAGAAAGGATCTACTACAGCCAAGGCTTTATCAGGAGCTAATATACGCAAAATGCAAGGAAAGGAATTGCTTGATAGTTCTACCGACTGGGTTAGGGAAGACTATAATAGCTATGATGATAGCAGATTATCGGTTAGATAAATATGGTGGGAAAGTCTTAATGCTCGCGCCTACGAAGCCCCTCGTCCTTCAGCATGCTGAAACCTTTAGAAAGTTTTTTACCCTACCCCCTGAGAAGATCGTTGCGTTAACCGGTGAGATAAGTCCCAATGAGAGGGTTAGAGCTTGGGCCAGGGCAAAAGTCGTGATAGCTACTCCCCAAACCATTGAAAATGATTTACTTGTAGGAAGAATAAGTTTAGAGGATGTAACCCTTATAATCTTTGACGAGGCCCATAGAGCAGTCGGCAACTATGCTTACGTTTATATAGCTAAGGAGTACTTAAAACAGGCAAAAAATCCACATGTTATAGGCTTAACGGCTTCTCCTGGGAGTACTCCTGAAAAGATAATGGAGGTATTGAGGAACCTCGGAATAGAGCATATAGAATACAGATCGGAGAACTCCCCAGATGTAAAGCCTTACGTTCAGGGGATAAAGTTTGAATGGGTTAAGGTTGAGCTTCCCGAGCTATATAAGGAAGTTAGAAAGTTACTAAGAGATATGCTAAGGGACTCACTTAAACCTTTAGCTGAGGCCGGTTTGTTGGATTCCACATCAGCGGATATTCCAAAGAAGGAAATACTAAGGGCGGGTCAAATAATAAATGAAGAAATGGCCAAGGGGAATCACGATCTAAGGAAACTTTTGCTGTTTCATGCAATGGCCCTGAAGTTGCATCATGCAATAGAGTTACTCGAAACTCAGGGGTTATCCGCTTTGAGGGTTTATCTAAAGAGGCTGTATGAAGAAGCTAAGGCTGGTTCTACTAGAGCAAGCAAGGAGTTATTCTTGGATAAAAGAATGAAAAAGGCCTTAGCCTTATTGATTCAGGCAAAGGAACTGGGCATCGATCATCCCAAGATGGAGGTTTTGAAGGGGCTTATAAGGGAGCAGCTGAAGAGGAAGGAGAACTCCAAGATAATAGTATTCACTAACTATAGGGAGACCGCTAAAAAGGTTGTTGAAGAACTTATGAAGGATGGTATAAAAGCTAGAAGATTTGTGGGTCAAGCAAGTAGGGAAAATGATAGGGGGATGAGTCAGAAAGAGCAAAAATTAATATTAGATGCTTTTGCAAGGAGTGAATTCAATGTTTTGGTCGCAACTAGTGTTGGTGAAGAAGGTTTGGATGTTCCAGAGGTTGATCTCGTCATATTCTATGAACCGGTTCCTTCAGCAATAAGGAGCGTTCAGAGGAGGGGAAGAACTGGAAGGCAGAAACCGGGGAGGGTTGTGATACTCATGGCCCAGGGTACGAGGGATGAAGCCTACTACTGGAGCTCAAGACAGAAGGAGAAAATAATGAGAGAGACCATAAGGATGGTAAGCCAAATGGTTAGGAAGGAGAGGCAATTATCCTTGGAATCGTATGTTAAGAGGGAAGTTAATGAAGAAATAAAGGAGGAGAAAAAAGAAACTGGAGGGATTAAAGTCGTTATAGATAGTAGGGAGCTTAGAAGTGAGGTTGTTAAGAAGCTTAAAACCCTTGGAATCAAAATTGAGGTTAGAACCCTGGATGTTGGGGATTATATAGTTAGTGAGGATGTTGCCATAGAAAGGAAGTCTGCGAATGACTTCATTCAGTCGATAATTGATGGTAGACTATTCGATCAAGTTAAAAGACTTAAGGAGGCGTATCCTAGGCCTGTAATTATAATCGAAGGTCAGCTCTACGGAATTAGGAATGTTCATCCAAACGCCATAAGGGGGGCCATAGCATCGATAGTTCTCGATTTTGGGGTTCCCGTAATATTCTCTTCTAGTTCAGATTAGACTGCTCACTATATTTTCTTCATGGCCAAAAGGGAACAGGAAGAGAGGAAGAGGGAAGTTAGGATCAGGGGAGAGAAAAAGGCTTTAACGTTAGCCGAGAGACAGCGGATGATCGTGGAGAGTTTACCCAACGTCTCCACTACATTAGCTAGGAGGTTACTCAGACATTTTGGAAGCGTTGAGAAGGTATTTACGGCCAGCGTTCCAGAGCTTATGAAAGTTGAGGGAATAGGTGAGAAGATAGCCAGAGAGATTAGAAGGGTTATTACCTCCCCATATATTGAAGAGGAATAAAATGTGCCCCCGGGGAGCGAAGGGGAGTCATAGCTCGGCTTTAGCCTCAGCTCCTCCCCCGCGGTTTCCGGGGGCTGAATATATATCGGTTCAAAGGTTATTAAACACTATGCTACTAATAATGGCCTCAAGGTTTTTATATTAGGTCTGTAAAATAGGGATTAGGTGAGAGATGCATGGCCAAGGAAAAGACAACGTTGCCGCCAACAGGTGCTGGGTTAATGAGATTCTTCGACGAGGATACTAGGGCAATAAAAATAACTCCAAAGGGAGCGATAGCCCTAGTATTGATATTGATCATATTCGAAATTCTCCTCCATGTCGTTGGGCCTAGGATATTTGGTTAGATTGGGCTCTTCTTTAATCCTCTTGCATTTAGCTCATCATTAACTATTTTTCTCACGACATCTTCAATATAGCCTGAGAGCAGAGTTTCAATGTTGGCTTTTATATTGTCTATATCATGCCTAACCCCTTCAAGGAGCTTGATGTATTCCCTTGCCATTTCGAGCTGACCTTCCTGTTTGATCAATTGCTCTTTAAGATGATCGAAGTCATCTTCTATAACTTCCAGCCTTCTTATCTTCTTCTTTAATTCCTCTAGTTCCCTCTCTAGCTTTTCCTTTTCTTCTTTAAGTTTCTTTATTTCATTTTCCCTTTTCTCGAGTTCCTTGACCAGAGCATTGTAATCCTCCACTATCTGCCCTAGCCTTTCTATTTCCCTAAGTGGAGGTACTTTCCCTCCACCAATGATTATCACGTCGGGACCGACGTTCACTATGTCTGAAGGCTTTATCTTAATCTTCTTTTCTGATGAAAACATTCCTGGATGGAACTCCCCTCTTGAGATATTCTCCAATGTCTTTATTCTTAAAATGAAGTAGTACTGATCTCCAGAGACTTCAACGTTTATATCTGTTACATACCCAAGTATTTTTCCCTCTGGAAGGGAAATGAGGAACTTATTAACGAGTTGATTCGTTTGATTACTTTCCATAAAGTTTCACCCTATATTCTTCATTGGTTCCTCTACTTAATCTTTACTAAAGCAACTTATAGTACCCAGTTTCTGGTTCGTATATCTCCCCTTGGGCTAAAAGCTCAGTTATGGCATCCTCGATTGTATCTTCATCGTATTTGTCTCCAAGTTTCTTTAGTATATATTTCCTGGAAACTGCTATCCTCTTCTGCCTTAGAATGTTCAGAATCTCCTCCTTAGCTTTTTCAATGAGCTCATTCCCTTCTCTCTCCTCATGAACTTCCTCCTCTAGGAGTTCTTCAACTGGCTCTTCTAGGCTTTTCTCTTCCATGATTATTCCGTAGAGCTCATCTATGACTTCAAGCAATTCCTCTGGAACTCCCTTGTTCTTGGCTATAACCTTTGATTTAGCGGTTATCCCGTACTGATTATATATGTCAAAGGCTATCTTAGCTTTCCTTATGTGCTCCACTTTTTCCTTAAGGGTTTCATAGCGGTGGAGGATCCACATATTTGGATGGACCTTTGCGACTCCTTCCACCAGTATTTGTTTGTCATCTCTCCACTCAGCAATCTTCCCTATTACTTGTACAAGATCTCCTTTTTTAACTAACTTTGCAAACTTTGTATCGTCTCTAAATCCAAGAACCCATATGACTCCGGTACCGTCATCCACCTGGAATTTTCCATAGGTTTCATCTTCCGCTATTAGTGGTTCCCTAACTACGGTACCAACGATTTTAGCCCTGTATATCTTCCTAGCGTACTTGGTTATTAAATAGTTAGGCTCAAAATCTCCCTCGCTCTTAACGAAGTATCCCTCGAGGATATCCTTAATATAAACCCTCGTTGCGGGTAACCTCTTCTTCATCTCTACCACCACGTAAGCTCTCCTTCTATCTTTGGAAGGATCTTCCTCTCAAGCTCTCTAATCTCTTCCAGGGCCTCGAGGTCAGCATCGCTGAAATCTTGGATTACCTCAGCGTATATGTGCATTCCTTCCTCGTTCCTTATTATCCTTCCAATTACCCTCACGGTCTGCCCTACCTTAGGAAGTTCGCTTTCGCTCTCTATTATAGCTACCCCGGTTCCGTCGTCAATCCAGAACATGTAATCCATCTTATCTACTTTTATTACTCTCCCAATGAGTGAAATCCTCGTGTCATCCTCCTTTATCTCGCTGATCTTCCTTTCAACGGCAGGCTTTCTTCTTCTAACTTGAACTTCCAACTCACATCACCCCAAGCTTTTCTAACTCCTCCTTTATATTCTCGATTTCCTTTCTATAATCAACCTCCTCCCAGGAAGACGCCCTTAATATCAACCCCAAAAACCTATCTTCGATTACATTTCCCCTTACAACGATTTCCTTTCCGATTATTTTATAAAATTCCTCCTCGGCTAATTTCCTAGCTGCTTCTTTTGTTGTAAGCCCAGAATTCTCTAGTTCTTTTATTTTCTCAGCTATTTCTTCCGAGCTGACTCCAAGCAATTCCTCGGCATCATCGCCGAAGAGGGTTACCCTAATGTAACCCGTCCCATCGTCGAGACCAAAGTCGAGGATAGTCATCTTTATAGGCTCAACTTCTCCGTGCTCTGGACATATCCATACTCCAGTTCCTGGATCGTAATCCACCTTCTTCTTACACTCTGGGCAGGCATCGTACGTTAACACCCTGTAAACCTTCGCTATGGTTCCTCTAATCTCTATAAATCTGTCTCCTGGTTCTATATCCCCTATCTTCTTTCTGGTGTAAGTGGCTATTCTAACCTCCTCTAGGGGAGGTATTGAGTCTACCCTTGGATCTTCTGGATTGAGGATTATCCTTGCTCTAAAGTTTATGTGTAATTCTGGAAGGCCTGAGAGGCTTTCCCTTACCTGGGCATCCAGAACTTTAATGACATCTCCAACTTCTATCTTATTATAATATTCGGCAACTTTACCATCCCATAAAACTACCCTAGCTCTCCCTGAATCATCGTAAATAACTAAACTCGCAACCCTTCCTATGGAACCGTCCTTCTTTGTGTACTCCCTCACGGGATATTTCTTTAGAACCCTTCCAATTATGTTTACCTCTCTGGGATCCATTCCTGGGTATAAATCTGAGATCTTCATTAAACTAGTCTCTTCTCTTTCTATAAGATCTATTCCTAACCTCTCCGCGAGCAATGCAGCTGCTCCCTGTTCGCTCAGGTGTGGATCCTCTTCCATGATCCTCCTAATTTCTTCCTCGATCTTCTCCCTACTCATCCCAGTTTTTTCCTCAATGATTTCAATGATCTTTTCTTTCGTCAGTACAACCATATCGATCACCTTTTAATGTCTTAACATATTAAGGTTTTTAACATTTACTACTATACTTGGTTAGGTTGTGGGATTATTTCTATTCGCCTCAGTTTCTTCAAGCTTCTTAACTAAATCCTCATATTCGGCGTGTATTACCTCTCTAAATTTCTCCCTTATCAGATTGGGATCGTTTTCAGGAAATCCGTATAGCTCGGCAAACTTTTCCGTTGTTCCGAGGAGTTTTGTTCTCTCATAAGGTTCCGCATATATGAGCCCCATCTCGAGCAATCTCTTAATGTGCTCGTAGGCTTGACTTCCCCTCAACTTAACTATCTTGCTTTGTTCAACGGGTTGAAGAAAAGCAATAAGGGCTAGCGTTTTTAATTCTCCGGCCGTTAGCTCTGGTTTTGGCATCAAGTGGATTACCCTTTGTGAGTATTCCTGTTTAACTTGCATTACCCACTTATCTCCTGCGACCTTGGTTACTTCTATGGCGCTTTTCCTCTCGGCGTACTCGCTGGCTATAAGCTCGATCAGCTTTTCCAAGTAGTCAAGGGATTTGATCCCTAGTGCTTTGGAAAGTTCCTTGACGCTTAGTGGCCTTCCTGCAACGAAAAGTGCGGCCTCAACAAGGGCTTTATCCTCAAGGAGCCCCATGATTTGCACCTATTAATAAATAAGAAGGTGGAAAAATAAAGTTCACTCTGAAATTTCAGTTGGATATATTGGAACCCTTCCATGTGGTACTCCATACTTCTTCCCGTACCATTCGCTGAGGAAGTACCATGCCGCTATTAGGAGGACTAGCCCTACTGGAAGGAGAATTACGGGGCTCTTAATTCCTAATGCGAAGAGGATGTAAAGCACTATTCCAACGCTAGCCGCTGTTACCGCATATGGAATCTGCGTTGTTACGTGGTCTATATGATCACTTCCCGAGAACATTGAACTCATAATCGTGGTATCGCTTATGGGTGAGCAGTGATCTCCGAAGATACCTCCCGCGAATACAGCGCCTATACTGGCAAAGAGTACCTGTGGATCGTTTGGGGCCAGCTTATAAGCTAGTGGGATTGCTATAGGCATTAGTATTCCGAAGGTTCCCCAGGAAGTTCCGGTCGTGAAGGAGATGAACATTGCGGTGAGGAATATTATCAGGGGTATTATTCCTCCCGGAACGTTAGCCCTTTGGGCAAGTCCTACTACATATTCGGCCGTTCCAACAGCTTCTGTTGCACTCTTTATACTCCATGCTAAAACTAGAATGACGGTAGCCATCATCATCTGCTTCATTCCCTGGATTATTGCTGATTCGGTTTCTTCGACCGTCATAGTCTTTGTGGCAAGAACAAGAGTTAGGGCTACTGCAACCATTGCAAATGAGCCCCAGAGTAGAGAAGTTGCTGAATCAGCATTACTTAGAATGTCCATTGCTCCACAGGGGCCTTCACATGCAGCCTTACCTGTGTAATACAGTCCTAGTAGTGTTACAATTATTAAGGAGAGTACTGGCCATATGAAGAAGTGAACGCTACCTTTTTCAGTTAAAGGTAATCCTAAATCACTTTCAGTAGCCATTAGAGGCTTTGCATCATCCCTAACGACTTTACCAGTAGTCCTTGCACGCATCTCGGCTTTAAGCATAGCTCCGTAATGTCTGTGGGTGTAAGCAACGATAAACACAAGGATTATGGCAAATATCGAATAGAATCTGTAGGGAACGCTATGGAGCCAGGCATAGTATTCACCCATCGTTATGTGAAGCTTTTCAAAGGCCTCCTTAATTAATCCGAGCTCGTAACCTATCCAGGTTGAAACTATCGCTATTCCAGCAACTGGGGCAGCAGTTGAATCATCTATGTAGGCTAGCATTTCCCTTGATACTCTCATCTTATCTGTTATTGGCCTCATGGTGTTTCCAACTATTATTGTATTCGTGTAATCATCGAAGAATATCAGCACACCTAAAAGCCAACCTAGCAGGGATGCATCTCTACTAGTTTTAATCCTCTTCGTTATTGCATTAGCCACCGCATGGACTCCACCGGATTTGTAAATCAATCCAACACCTGCACCGATAAGGAAGTCGAAGACAAGTATAGTAGCATTCCAGCTGTTGGTTACGTTTTGAATTATCCATTCGAACGTTTTTATCGTTCCAGTTATTGGATTCCAATTGGCGGCCATGACTCCCCCTATCCATACACCGGAGAATAATGCAAACACTACCCTCTTCGTCCATATCGCTAGCACTATTGCTACCAGTGGTGGGAGGAGGGATAGGATACCAAAATCACTCATTCCTTACCACCTCGGAATTTCTTTGAAATGTTAACCAAAGATTCAAAAATCTTTCGGAACAGTTGGATAGCATGTTCGAAAAATCAAAGAAGTTCATTGCTTTTACTAATTCGTTAAAGCTGATATCTTGTTCCCTAATCATCAAATTAGTTCTTTGACGTCTCTCCTTTAAAAAACTTTGCTAGCTTGTTTTTGTCAAAAATCCTTTTAAGTAAGTCTCGTTATTGACCTTCATGTATTGGGTTAGTGAGGATAATGTAGCCGGAAAACCTGGGAAAGTGCTTTATGTTATTCTTCCGACTATCGGATGCTATAGGTATAGGATTGGAAAACCCTGCTATATGTGCTCCTATCCAGCCCAAGCTCCCAGGAAAACATCACAGGAGAGGATATTCGGCTATTTTCTTGAAGCTATCGGTAAAATTAAGGGTAAAGAAGGTAGGTTTGGAATTAGGATATTTACCTCTGGTTCGTTTTTCGATTCATCGGAAGTTAGAAGAGGAACAAGGATAAAGATCTTTCAGGAAATAGCAAAGCTCGATAATGTTTTTGAAGTTGTTGTTGAAACGAGAAGCGAGATAATTAGGGAGGAATGGGTTAGGGAGCTTGTAGAGATAATCGAGGGAAAGTGGTTTGAAGTAGCCCTGGGTTTAGAGACGGCTAATGATGATATAGCCGACATCTCAATAAATAAGGGATCGACTTTTAGGGATTTCGTAAGGGCTAGTGAAATTATACATAAGGCCGGGGCTAAAGTTAAAACCTACTTGCTGTTCAAACCTATCTTCCTCTCTGAGGGTGATGCGATTGAAGAAATGAAAAGGAGCATTGAACTAGCCGAGCCCTATACAGATACTTTTTCGATAAACATGACGAATATCCAGAAGGGGACACTTTACGAGAAGATATGGGAGAGGGGAGAGTATAGAACTCCTTGGCTATGGAGTGTCGTTGAAGTTTTGAAGTGGGCTAAGAGAAAGTTTCCTGGGAAGAGGTTCCTCTCTGATCCGGTGGGTGCGGGCTCAGTAAGGGGGCCTCATAACTGCGGAGACAGTAGGGATAAGCCTGTTGAAAGGGCCATAAGGAAGTTCTCTACAACCCAGGATTTAAGGTACCTTGAAGTTTCCGGAGACTGCATCGAGGAGTGGAAATACATAGTTTCCCAGGGACTTCTCGACTGGCAGCTGATTAAATCTCAAGTATCTCCCTTTTCAACTGAATGAAAAGAGGATCCTCTCCAAGCTTTTTCTTAATCTTTTCAAAGTTATCCCTAAGCCTTGGAAGTTTTGACTTACCCCTCTCTAACATCTTATTTCCAATGGAGATTGCGAACTTAAGATACTCATCGCTAGCTATAATCCTTCCATCTTTTCCCAGGGGAACCGTTAGGTATTCGGTTCCGTTTATCTCCACCAGGAATCTTGAGGATATGGCCTTAAACGTTGTATACTTGAATCCACTTGCAAGTCCGATTTCGTGAACAAGCTTAGCATTTTCAATCGTCTCAGCAACAACGTGAAATATGGGAGGTTGACTCTTTAAGAATATTAACCCTTCTCTAGCCCTTTTTAAGGCATCCCTTGCCTCTTCAAAGCTCATGGGTCTGTGAACTTTTATTAACCACCTGGAGAGGGGCTTTGCTCCAAGGGAGGGTTCTTCAAGTATTCCTATTCTACCTGAACAAGAGGAAGTTGTATATATTCCTTTTATTGAATTAATTAGAAGTAAAAGGTCAATTATGTCACTATCAACTTTTTCTTCCTTGATTGCATGAAATAAGCTTATTAATGCTTCCCTTTTGGCTTTCATAAGTTCAGCCTCCTTCTTCTCTCGATTTTGGCGAAAACTTTATAAATCTAATCCAGGAGCACACGATAGAGTGGCCGGGGTGGTGTAGCCTGGTTAGCACAGGGGACTGTGGATCCCCTGGCCCGGGTTCAAATCCCGGCCCCGGCCCCAGAAACAGACTTTTCTGAAAATAAAGATTTAACAAAGCTTCTTCAAGCAATCGAGACATGTTAATGTTGTTATTCTTTGCAAACTCCACTAAATCCTCTCTGACCGAAAGCGTTACCTTCCTCTTCAATGCGCGCCTCTGTACAGAATACGTGAACTCATCTGTGAGATGTGAGAGAATGGTAATCCATTTATATCTTTTGACCTTCCATCTAATGATGGATGAGAAAGAGCTCTATGAAAAATGGAAGAGGACAGTTGAGATGCTAAAGGCTGAAGGGATAATTAAGAGTGAAAAGGTTGAGAGGGCTTTTTTAAAGTGCCCTCGATATTTGTTCGTGGAGGATAGGTATAAAAAGTACGCTCACGTTGATGAACCCCTTCCGATTCCGGCGGGTCAAACTATTTCAGCTCCTCACATGGTTGCTATAATGCTTGAGATTGCTGATCTGAAGCCTGGGATGAACGTTCTAGAAGTGGGAACTGGAAGTGGATGGAACGCTGCTTTAATAGCTGAGATAGTTAAAGGTGACGTGTACAGCATAGAAAGGATACCCGAACTGGTAGAATTTGCTAAGAGAAATTTAGAAAGGGCCGGAGTGAAGAATGTTCACGTGATCTTGGGGGATGGTAGCAAGGGCTTTCCTCCAAAATCTCCCTACGATGCTATAATCGTTACTGCTGGAGCTCCAGAGATACCTAAGCCTCTTGTTGAACAGTTAAAGCCTGGAGGAAAACTCATAATCCCTGTAGGAAGCTATCACCTATGGCAGGAGCTACTTGAAGTCATAAAGAGGGAAGATGGAAGCATAAAAATAAAGAATCATGGAGGGGTTGCTTTTGTCCCCCTAATAGGCGAGCATGGGTGGAGAGAATGATGCTGATAGCCTTTGACTTAGAGGGAACCCTCACGGATATGGTAAGCTGGGAACTACTTCACAAGAAATTTGAAACTTGTGGGCTAGCTAAAAAGAATGCTGAACTATTCTTTTCTGGAAGAATAAGCTATGAGGAATGGGCTAAGTTAGACGCTTCCCTTTGGAAGGGGAGAAGAAGGGAGGAGGTAGAAGAGGTATTTAAAGAGGTATCCCTTAAGGATTACGCCGAGGAACTGTTTAGGTGGCTAAAGGAGAAGGGATTTAAAACTGCTATAATAACCGGTGGTCTCATGTGTCTAGCTAAAAAAGTAGCTGAAAAGCTTAATCCAGATTATGTTTACGCTAACGAACTAGTGTTTAACGAGAAGGGAGAGATCACAGGGGATGTTATCGTTAGGGTTACGTTTGACAATAAAGGTGAAATTTTAGAAAGGCTTAAGCGGGAGCTCAATCCGACTCTTACTGTTGCTGTAGGTGATTGGAAGAACGATCTTCCGATGTTTGAAGTTGCGGATATCAGCATATCCCTCGGAGAAGATCACGCTGATTACTTGGCTAAAGATCTAAGGGAAGTAAAGAAGATTTTGAAGGAAGTTTTGCTTGAGACCGAAAAGCTTTAATCTTTTAATTGAATTTATTTGGCTTTGGTGGTTCCCATGAAGCTTGATGAACCAATTATAGCAATAAATTTTAAGACCTACATAGAGGCCACCGGAAAGAGGGCTTTAGAGATAGCAAAGGCCGCTGAAAGGGTTTACAAGGAAACTGGAGTTACCATAGTTGTCGCTCCCCAGCTCGTCGACCTAAGGATGATAGCTGAGAATGTTGAGATACCTGTTTTTGCTCAGCATATAGATCCTATAAAACCTGGAAGTCACACCGGTCATGTTCTCCCTGAGGCCGTTAAAGAGGCTGGAGCGGTTGGAACGCTATTGAATCATTCAGAGAACAGAATGATTCTCGCGGACCTTGAAGCTGCAATCTCAAGGGCTAAAGAGGTGGGACTAATTACAATGGTCTGCTCAAATAATCCAGCAGTTTCAGCGGCCGTAGCTGCTCTTGAGCCAGACTACGTCGCTGTTGAGCCGCCAGAGCTCATTGGAACGGGAATACCTGTAAGCAAGGCTAAGCCAGAGGTTATAACGAACACAGTTGAGCTCGTGAGAAAGGTAAATCCAAAGGTTAAAGTCCTCTGCGGTGCCGGGATAAGTACGGGTGAAGACGTAAGGAAGGCTATAGAACTTGGAACTGTTGGAGTTCTTTTAGCTAGTGGCGTTACAAAAGCTAAGGATCCAGAAAAGGCAATAAGAGATTTAGTGTCCGGAATAATAGGAAAAGATTAAAGATTTATCTTTACAACTTTTCCAGTTTTTGAAGATTCATATGCGGCCAACACTAAGGCTAGGTTCTTTAACGCATCTTCCCCCGTTATTGGGGGTTCTCTATCTTGCTGTATTGCGTCTATGAAAGCATTGATTATCCCTTCGACATCGGCTCTTTCCCAGAATATCTTCTCGGTTTTTTCCTGGTATACCGTGAAGTCTGGGTATGCTGTCCTTATGTCTAAGAAACCATCGTCTCCGACTATATAATACTTCATCTCCAGTCCATAGGGATACCCCTTTGGGTTTGCCCACCCTGCAGTTAGTAACGCTATAACGTTGTTCTTGAATTCTATCAGCGCGGTTCCTATATCATCCACTTCAAATCCCCAAATCTTTGATCCTATGTCAGCATATACCTTAACTGGCTCGCTTTCCGTTAGCCAGAATAGTGAATCGATTCCATGCGGTGCTGTATCCATGAACCCTCCACCGCCGCTCTTCCTAATGTCAAAGAACCAGCTTGTGTCTATCCCCTCTAAGAACATTGGAGGCTTTACGTATTCTGAGATCGTGTATATGTATTCTAGCTTTCCGATTTCTCCGCTTTCTATCATTTCCTTGGCCTTCTGTAGCGGTTGGGTAAATCTTGGATTGAAGGGAACCATCAGCTTAACCCCGGCCTTTCTTGCAGCTTTCACGATTTCCTTACCATCTTCCAGCGTTAGTGCTATGGGTTTCTCAAGGAGTATATCTTTCCCCTCTTCTGCGGCCCTTATCGCAACTTCCTTGTGCCTATATGTCTCTATAGCTATGTAAACCGCTTCAACGCTCTTATCCTTAAGCAACTGCTCGTAGTTTTGGTAAAACTTAGCCCCATACTTCTTTGCTTCAACCTTGGCTAATGCTGAATTTGCGCCATCTCCAGAGATAGCTACGAGCTTTGCCCTCCTGCTAGCTCTAATGGTTGAAGCGTACCTCAAAGCATGGGGGTGAGCATAACTTATAATTCCGAACCTCACCATTTCAATTCACCTCCACTTTAACAGGTTCGCCTTTCTTTATGCTCTCTCTTGCTTTTTCAGCAATTTGAAGTGCTATTAATGCATCTCTCGCCGTTACAACGGGTTCGCAGTTACTCTTTATGCACTCGAAGAAGTGTCTAAGTTCAGCTTCAAAGGCCTGCGGAAACGTCGAGAGCATGGGTGAAAACCTTGGCATTTCAAATGAGCTCTTGATAACTCCAACTACCGGGGTATCCAACGGTGTATACCTTATCCTCCCGTTCTTTCCTATGATGTCAAGATGGTGGTAGAATACTCCGTATTTGGGAGTCATTGGATAGCTCCAGCTTACCTCTCCTATTCCTGTCTTGTTCCCTTCGAACTTTATGAACATTACGACATGATCATAGGTCTTGTTTACCCTCGCCTCCCCTCTTATGGCCTTTCCAACTGCAAACACTTCAACGGGTTCACTTTCAAAGAACCATCTTAAGAAGTCGGTCACGTGAACCCCCAGGTCTATAATAACACCCCCGCTCTTACTCTCATCCCAATACCAGTAATCGGCTGGGAAGGGGAGGTGTTGAACCTCGATCTTCCTTATCTGCATTGGGAGAATATTTCTTGTCTTAATAACCTCTTTTATTTGTGTCCACCTCTTATCGAACCTCCTCACGTGTCCAACGAAGAGCTTTAGCCCCTGCTCTTCAGCTTCCTTTATCATTTTTTCGGCCTCTTCTGAGGTTAAAGCTATCGGTTTTTCAACTATGACGTGCTTTCCTGCCTTTAGTGCTTTTATGGCTATCTCCGCGTGAGTATAAGTTGGAGTCAATACTTCCACAACGTCCATATCTTGCTCCAAGAATTCGTCTAAGCTTGTGAACACCTTAGCATTTAACTCCTTCCCAGCTTTTTTTGCTGCTTCTTCGTTGATATCCATAACTGCTACTACCTTTGCTATCGTCCGTAGAGATCGTAGGGCCGGCTTATGTGCTAAGTTGAAGATGTTACCGCAACCGATAACGCCTACCTTTAATCTCTCGGACATGTTACCCTCACCTGGGTTTATCTTAGGGCTAAAACTATTAAAAAAGTGACGGTGTAGGTTTAAATTCTGAGAATGTAAACATTTGCCCACAACTTAGGTTTATTTCCATTTTCTAGAACCTTATCTTTAAAAAAGGTTCCCTTAGATTTTTGATTGGGGGTGTAAGATGAAGGTTGTGGTGGGAATCCCTAGTTATAACAATGCTGATACGATAGGTTACGTGGTTAAGCAGGTTGCTGAGGGCTTAAAAAAATATTTTGGAGGAGGAATAATAGTTAACTCAGATGGTGGTAGTACCGATGGAACAAGAGATGTTGTGCTATCAACGAAGGTTCCAGAGGGAGTTGAAGTCTATAGCTTCGTTTATAAATGGCCAATTCCTGGAAAGGGAAGTGCAATGAAGGAAGTAATGGAGTTCGCAAAGGAAAAAGATGCAGATGTAATAGTTTTCGTTGATAGTGACTTGAGGAGCATAACCCCTGAGTGGATATACAAGTTTGCGAAGCCGATTGAAGAGGGTTATGATTTCGTAGCTCCACTTTATCTTAGACATAAGTGGGATGGTACGATAACTAACAATATAGCCTATCCTATGACTGCTTCCCTTTATGGTCTGGATATAAGGCAACCAATTGGGGGAGACTTCGGAATAAGTGCTAAGATGATTGATATTTACCTCGAGGATGAAGAAGTTTGGAAGACAGATGTTGCTAGGTTTGGTGTTGATATCTTCCTTACAACGACTGCAATAGCAAATAAGAAAAGGGTAATCCAAGTAAGCCTTGGAATGAAGATTCACAATCCAAAAGATCCAGCAGCATCCTTGGGTCCAATGTTCAATCAGGTCGTTGGAACTCTATTTATGTTAATGGATAAGTACGAAAACGTATGGAAGGATGTTAAAGAGATAAAACCCGTAAAGACTTGGGGAGAAGAAGTAGAGGGAGAGCCTGAGGAAGTTAAAGTTAATCTTGAATTATTAAAGCAAAGATCCCAGGAACTTTTTAAGAAAGAAGAAGAAACGCTAAAGCGGGTATTAAGTAGGGAAGTTTTTGATGATGTGAAGGAAGCTCTGAAGACGTTTGACTTCCCGGATGAGCTGTGGGCTAAGGTACTATTTGATGGGGCAATAGCCTACAGGAATGGGATAATAAAGAATGCGGAGTCATTGATCCCACTATACTTTGCAAAAACCGCTGACTTTGTGATCAAAACGTTAGATCTACCAACGGTTGAGGCCGAGAAGCTCGTTAGAAAAAGGGCTAAGGTATTTCTCCAGGAGAAGGATTACCTAATCGAGAGGTGGTTTGGTTGACTATTCTTCAGGAAATACTATACCCTCTGCTTTGTAGATCTCCCTTAGTATTTCCTCTCCTCCTTCATATTTCCTTATAGCATTCTCAGCTAGCTCTATAGCATCTAAGAATTTTGCATTCCTTATCAAAAATTGGATCGTGTCAAGGGCTCTTAACATGTTCAAATCCTGCTCTTTTGCGGCTAAGTACTTTATCACACTGATCCTAATCCTGGCCCTAAGATCGATCAGCCCCCCGCTTTCATCAAGGGCCTCCTTGTAAACTTTCATTGCATTTTCTATTTTTCCTAAAGCGATCAGCGCTTCTGCAAATTCCATTAATTTTTCTCCAACTTTATCGAAAAGTCCCTCGCTTCTTAAATTATTTACCACCTGGTTGAGCATCTTAATCAAATTCAAACCAATGAGATTTGCTCTATTAAAGTTTCTAGCTAGTAAATACGAATATTGAGCTTTAAGGAGTAACCTTGTCAAATTTTCAAGATCACCTTCAGCGTATGCCAATTTGCTTGCCTTTTCATAGTGTTTTCCAGCGGTTTCCATTAACTCTTTGTACTTTTCATCGTATCCGAATATTGTCTTCACGTAATTTGCAACCTTTTCAAATGCCTCTCCGCTGTCTTCATACCTCTCCTCTGAGATGGCTTCTTCAGCTATTCTACCAAATATCTCGATTAACTTACCTGCTATTTTCTTAATCCCCTCTTTATCTCCTATTAGGTCATAGTACCTATATGCAGATTCGTAGGATACAATTGCTGAGTCAACTTCGTTGGCCTCTAAATAATTCGTTCCCAAATCTTCAAACATCTTTGCAAATTCTCTTGCATATTTCTTGAGGTTATTGTCATCTTCGAGGAGTGTGAAAGCCTCTATTACGGAAAGACAAGAATTGGTAAGCTTCACAAGGTTTACCTCATTCTTATCAACTTCTCTCTCTATTAACTTAATATGAAGGTATGCAACCCTCCTTATTAGGGGTTTTGCTTGCTCATGTAGTCTTAACCTATCTTTAAGTAGAAGGCCGGCTTCCTTGTATAGACTAGCAGCTTTTTTTAATTCACCGGACTCCTCATATTTCTTCGCAGCCCTCACGAGCATCTTTATTCCATCTTTGAGGTTACCTTCCTTGATATTCTTGTATCCTTCCCCTTCGAGTTCTTCAGGGGAAGACAAAAGCATATCAATGTCCAATCTTCTACCCCCTCCTTAGTTTAACTTGGTAATGATAACTTTTTCTTAATATTTAAGCCTTTTTAGAATGATCTCTGGGTACATAGAAATGGAAGCCTTAGCTTGAGGGATTTCCATTCCTATTACTACCCCTAAACTTATTAAGTCCCTTGGGTATCTTACATCCCATTTTTCCTGGGCCGAGCTCGTTAGAAATCTTCTGACTTTATATTTTTCGACCAATTTCCATGCCTTCATCATGAATCTCAATAAATTTGCTCTCTCATAAGGGTTTGAGTATAACAGGGGTCTTAATGAGAATCCCAAGGCTACGTTCTTCTTAACCATTAGCTTTGCAAGAACATGATCTATCCCGGGATCCTTCCTATTTACCCAGGGGGAAATTATTGCGTCAACTCCCTTCTCAATTGAGTACCTTATTACCCTAAGGTCGTTGCTTTCAACGTATATTAGATAGCTTTTAAACTTCTGAACTGTATCCCTCACAAGTGAAGGCTTGGGGTTGGAAAGTAGTATCGCAACTTTTCCATATTCCTTCCTGGCTTCTCTTAGCTTTTCTTTATCTACTTCCTCGTTAAATTTTATTGAGACCACAACTTCATCAAACCACTCCTTTGCGAGTTCGTAAGCCTCCTTATCCCTGATATCCATTTCAATGAACTTCACTCCTCCCCCTCCAACCACTTCTTTACCGCGTTCACGACGGCTTCTTTTCTCATTGGAAAGGCTTTAACTTTGATTCTAACGTGAATAACATCCTGCCCTTCACTTACCTTTATTTCTCCCAAGTAAGCTTTTTGTTTATCAAATCTTATGTAAAACGTTCCAGTTTCATCAACTTTTTCCTCTGCATGCTCTAAGAGATACTTTCTGTCTTCTTCACTAAGTGAATTCCTTAGATTCTCCAGGAATTTTCTTACATTCCGTGAGTGTCTTATTTCGGCATCGACGACAAGTATTGGATTTCCAAAGTATCCCTCAGTTTCTATTACTTCAAAGTCTACATCCTTGGGCGATATATCCTCAGGAAATAAAGTTTCCAGGGCTTCTAATACCTTTTCTGGATCTTCAGTAGCATGAATAAACGTTCTAATTTTCACATTATGAGCCTGAAGTCTCTTTCCCATGATTACCCCCTAGTTAAGATTGGAATTGTTATTTAAAAAATATTACGTGATAATTTCGCCGAGTAGATAGGTTGAGGCTGCGTTTTTAACTCTAGCTTCTCTAAATTCACCTTTTCTACCTTCCGGTAGGATTATGTGCTTGTAGTTCATAGTTACGGCATCCACATTTCCTTTTTTCCCCTCTCCATGAATGAGGACTTTGACTTTCTTACCTATGTATTTTCTGTTTATCTCGTAACTTATCTGTAGTCTGATTCTATGTAAGAGTCTCGATCTCTCTTTAACTACCCAACCAGGTAGCTGTTTCCACTTTGCTGCTATTGTTCCCGGCCTGGGGGAGTATCTAGAAACGTTAACTTTGTCAGGTCTTATCCTCTTTATGAGCTCAACACTTCTTTGAAACGCTTCCTCGCTCTCACCCGGAAATCCAACTATTATGTCAGTGTGAAGATTTAATTCTGGAAATTCCCTCCTAAATGCTTTAACTATCTCTTCAAACTCTTCAACCGTATACATCCTTCCCATTTTCCTAAGTATCTCGTTGTCCCCACTTTGAACTGGTAGGTGAAGAAACTTATACACTTTCTCATCTTTGTAGGCATCTATAAGTTCATCTAAAAATTTGAGAACATGATTAGGATTCATCATCCCAACTCTTATCCTAAATTCACCCTCTATAGCAGTTATCTCATCAATTAGTTTCGCTAAATTGGTCCCAATGTCAAAACCATAACATCCCGTATCTTCTGCGGATAACCAGATCTCCTTGTATCCCTGCTTAATGGCCCATTTTACCCATCCAATGATTTTCTCTGGGGAGTAACTCTTTAAGACCCCTCTAGCTAGCCGCGTGGCACAATATGTACATGCATTCAGACACCCTTCGGCTATGGGGAGTATGAAGTATACATTCCTGGGGGACAGTCTGGGAAAATCTAATTTATCAAGGTTTCTCTTTTTCCAATCTGGAACAGAGATTAGTTTTTCCCCTCTCATAGCATATTCAACGGCCTGAACTATCCTATCTATGCTTTTAACGCCTAAAATTGCTGAAACCCTTTCATCTATAACGTCTGGATTAACGTGTGGAAGGCAACCAGTAACTATGACCTTTTTCCCATTGTCAAGTAATTCCCTAATCCTTCTCGCTATCTTCCTCTCTGTCGGGTCTTTTACTGCACAACTATTTACAACAACAATCTCACTCTCCTCTGGACTCTCAACTATCTCGTGGCCGGATAGGTAAAGTAGGGCCGCCATTATCTCTCCATCGGCCCTATTTCTTGCGCAACCGTAATTTTCAATGTAGACCTTGACCATCACTCGATACACTCCTCGCATCCTTTTATTTATTATCCAACCAATAGTTTACAATAAGTTTATAAAAACAAAATGTTCAGAACCTAGTGTAATGTCCAAAAATGTTCACGAACTCGGGGGTGTTCATTATGTACAAGATCCTTGAGAAAAAAGAGATTGCAATGAGAAACACCTGGTATAAAATTTACGCCCCTCATGTAGCTAAAAAAGTCCAGCCAGGCCAGTTTGTAATAGTTAGGGCATTTCCAAATGGTGAGAGGATTCCCTTGACTCCAATAATGTGGGACAGGGAAGAGGGATGGATAGTTCTAGTTGCATTCACGAAGGGAAAAACGACAATGAAAATGGCCATGGAGCTGAAAGAGGGTGATGAAATATTAAATGTTGCAGGACCTCTAGGAAATCCAGCTCCAATGGAGAAATTCGGTAAAATATTGGCGATAGGTGCTTATGTGGGAATCGCGGAGGTATATCCGATAGCTAAGGCCTGGCAGGAGATTGGAAATGACGTGACGACGCTACACGTGACCTTTGAGCCAATGGTAATACTAAAGGATTACTTTGAAAAGGCCGTTTCAAGGCATATTGTGGAGCCCGTTAAAATAGATCAAGAGAAGAGCTTTCAAGAAAATACAAAAAACGTTACAAAGGCCTTAACGGCCAAAGTGAAGGAGTTGCTCGACAATGAGAACTGGGATCTAGTTTTTATGGTAGGTCCTCCAGGAGATCAAAAAGCTGTTTTCGAAGTTGTGAAGAAATATGGAATTCCAATGAAGGTTGATCTTCATCCGATCATGGTTGATGGTACAGGGATGTGTGGGGCCTGTAGAGTTACCGTTGGGGGTGAGGTAAAATTTGCATGCGTAGATGGCCCAGAATTCGATGCATACCTTGTAGATTGGGATGAGTTGATTCATAGGGTTGGCTTCTATTCTAAGCTTGAGAAGCTGGCGTTGGAGAAATATATGGAAGAGCTGAAGGCTAAGGGGGTGATTTGAATGCCTAAGCTTATTAAGGAGAGAGTTCCAACTCCCGAGAGGCCCGTTGAGGAGAGAATAAAAGATTTTGATGAAGTTAATCTTGGTTACACCTGGGAGCTAGCTTTAAAGGAGGCCGAGCGTTGCCTCCAATGTCCGGTTGAGTACGCTCCCTGTATTAAGGGGTGCCCCGTAAATATTAACATTCCTGGGTTTATCAAAGCCTTGAGGGAGAACAAAGATAATCCAAGAAAGGCCGTGAAGGAAGCCTTAAGAGTTATTTGGGCTTGCAATTCTCTTCCTGCTATTACTGGTAGGGTTTGTCCGCAGGAGGATCAGTGTGAGGGTGCTTGTGTAGTTGGTAAGGTTGGTGATCCCGTAAACATCGGAAAACTAGAGAGGTTCGTAGCAGACTACGCAAGACAACATGGGATTGATGATGAACTGTTAATGGAGGAGATTAAGAATATCAAGAAGAATGGAAAGAAAGTTGCCGTTATTGGGGCCGGGCCCGCTGGCTTAACATGTGCCGCTGAATTGGCTAAAATGGGTTACGATGTTACCATTTATGAAGCCCTTCATGAACCAGGAGGAGTTTTAGCATATGGAATTCCAGAATTCAGGTTACCAAAAGAAATACTAAGAAAAGAACTCAAGAAGCTTAGCATTTTGGGAGTTAAAATAAAGACCGATCATATAGTGGGTAGAACTGTCACGATTCCTGAGTTATTAAAGGAGTACGATGCCATTTTCATAGGAACTGGAGCAGGAACACCAAAGCTATTAAAGATACCCGGTATAAACTTGAATGGAATTTATTCAGCAAATGAATTTCTGACCAGAATTAATCTAATGAAAGCTTACAAGTTCCCAGAGTACGATACCCCAATAATCGTAGGTAAGAGAGTTATTGTGATAGGGGCTGGAAACACTGCAATGGATGCCGCTAGATCAGCATTAAGGCTTGGAGCAGAGGTTATAATCGCATATAGAAGAGGAGAAGAAGACATGACAGCAAGAATAGAGGAGGTTCAGCATGCCAAGGAGGAAGGAGTGAAGTTCATGTTCTTTGTGAATCCCGTCGAATTCATTGGGGATGAGAACGGAAGGGTCAAAGCTGTAAAGTTCGAAAAGATGAAGCCATTAGAAGAGCGTGATAGCAGAGGAAAGAGGAAGATAATCGGAACTGGTGAATATGTAACGGTTGAGACGGATACCGTTGTCATAGCTATAGGTCAGACCCCCAACAGGATAATCTGGAAAACCACCCCAGGACTCAAGGTAAGGGAGAACGGTACTATCGTTGTTGATGAAAATCTTATGACTTCTATTCCTGGGGTTTTTGCTGGTGGTGATGCAATTAGGGGAGAAGCCACGGTAATCCTAGCAATGGGAGACGGAAGGAAAGCAGCTAAAGCAATCCATGAATACCTAAGCAAAAAGAGTGCCTGATTATTCCTTTAATTTTTTTATATTGCAAGGAATTTTATATAACTAGAAAAGTTTTCTAATTATTTAAGTTCGAATAAGTAACCATTTTCTGAGCTTTTTACCACCCTAAGAGTTTCCAACTTTAGGGATATCTAAAAAATGAGACGAAAGATTTATATCTATTCATGAAAAGGTAAAGGCGGTGATGCCCATGGCGTGGAAGGTTTCTGTTGACCAGGACACCTGTATTGGAGACGCTATCTGTGCAAGCCTCTGTCCAGACATCTTCGAAATGAACGACGAAGGAAAGGCCCAACCAAAGGTCGAGATCATCGAGGACGAGGAGCTCTACAACTGTGCAAAGGAAGCTATGGAATCCTGTCCAGTTGGTGCTATTACGGTTGAAGAGGCCTGATTTCTTTTTCCCATATATTTTTATACATTGGCTTGGCATAAAGAAGAGAAAGAAAGTTAAATACACTCATTCTTTAAGTTGCTCTGGAGTCGGAATCGGCACAATCTCGTAAGTGTACAATAGTGGGATTGAATAGACTTTGTCTCCTGTTTTGTATAATATCTTTAATCTAATTGCCGCTGGCTTTTTTGGATACCTAAAATCCCCCTCTTTAAAGTGGACTATTATAACTTTACTTTCGTTAGGTTCAAGCAGTAGACCTTCTGCTGGGAATATAGCCTCTTCTTTATCCTTTCCAACTTCGTCTAAATTCGATGAATTAACATATGATATCTTGCCAATTTGAAGATTAGAGACGTTGTATTGAACTCCTAGTATAATTAGTGGTTGCTCTCCTATATTTTTCACTGCAAACATACACTCGGGAGAAACATTTCTCCCAAAAAAGCCCACTTCTAGTTCAATCATATCAGTTATCTTTAGAGAATGATTCTGCTTAGGAGAAACTTCAAAGATCCATTTCGCACTGAGTTCTTTATGATACCTTTCTTTTTTATTCTCTATTATCAGGGTTACATTTCTCTCATGGATGCCCATTTTATTTAATGTAAGGTATATTCCAAATGTTAACTCTCTTATCATTGGATCATGGTACTTTAGTGTCTCCTTTATCCCTACTTTTTTAAGTGTCGCAAAGCCATCTAAACCTATAATGCTTAAATTAGAGTTCTTTATAATGTTATATTCTTTGGAATCTGTTCCAATCCAGTAGACCCTAATTAGCACTGTGTCATTGAGTTCACCATAAATATAAGTATCAGGAACTAGAAATATACTTTTATTTGGAATGTAATAGTGAACGTAACCCGCTCCAATAAGGAAAACAGAGAGGAGCAGAAAGATACTTATTCCTTTTGTCTTCATAACATTCACCTTTTTAATTTAAAGGTTTAGCTCGTACTTGATAGAGTAAGAACTTTTTAACCCATGCTTTTTCTCTTTCTTCAGTTGGATAATCTTGTCCATCAATATGAATGTATTTTCTTTGGGTGACCTCATATTCCTCATACTTTGGTCTTATTTGGAAAGCTATAACCTGTCCATCATGCTCAAACTTTCCGCTAATAGTCACTTTAACAACTCCTGTAGCAGTTACATCAAAGCCAAGAGTTGCAGAAAGCATGCTGTATGCTACCATTACACTACCACTAATTTTATGTGACCATGCTATCCAACTGCTAAAGGAATATTCTTGACCGGCATACCCATAAACTTCCTTTAGAGTTTTCCAGGGTCCATAAGTTACTCCAAGATATTTCACATTTTCTACTTTCCAGAACTCCCAATATCCGGCTGCATCTTGTGGAGCAACTTTTCTACTACTTATTGTTTGGGCAACTACCACTTGTGTTATTGTCCCAACAACTAACAATACAACAAATAATATGTATAACTTTTTCATATTCTATGCCTCCTACTAAATTATTGTGTTAATTATTTTTAACATTATTTTATTTATGTTTTTTTAATTTATACTTGTCAATATTATGAGACATAAATCAAAAATAAAGACAAAATCTGACATATTGTCAAAATCTTGATTCTATTTTTTAAACTTAGGCAAATAAGTTGAGGTTATGAATAGGCCTTACTAAATAATGACCTCGATCTCATTCCACTCAACTTCACCGTTTCCGTCTAAATCTTCCCATTTAAGTAGTGTAATCTTTCTTGGCTTTCTTACTTTATATAATAAAGTAGACAAGCCTCGGTTCCAAACCTATGTGTTCCTAGCATGAATATTCTCCTATCTTTAGGCTGAATTAGACAATAGTCTTTCTTCGCCAAATGCTTTTGTAAATGGTTCCATTAAACTTCATTGTATCTCTAGTGAATGTTGCGTTAACAAATTTTGTTGCGGCTTTTCCAAGCACAATCTGGAGATCTAGCGTTTTGTTGGCAAATATTTTTCCTCGCTATATTCTTGTCAACATCCGTAATAGTCACAGATGGTTCGAAGGTGAAGAAATATATTATTTTAGAATCAGTTATCACTGCGTTTAAGTTGGAAACTCTAGCATGCTTAGCATTAATTAAATAGCTTCCTGGAACTCCATCTTTTGAGATAAAATATACCCTATTGGAAGTTATTGCAATGGCTAGGAAATTAGAGGTTACTAGTTTTGTAATATTTCCACTAGTTTAAAACTCCATAATAGAGTTCCATTGATATCGTACAGCATAATCTTGTTGTCTATAGCAACTAGCAACTTATCTCCTAAAAATCCCAAATCAGCATATAGGGGTGAGAGATACATTGCATAAGCGCATTCATACCTCCTAGCCCAATTAAATTCAATGTTCCTGCTCCAAATTTCCTTTATGCCATTCATCATGAGTAATGTTCTATTATTTAGCAAGACTGCAGTAAAAATTATTGTATACATCAAAACTTCGTGGGAAAATGCATATTGGGAAATCGATCATCCATTTTCGCTTTTCTCTGAATTTGTAAATATTGTTAAAACTCCACACATAAATTGACTTATTCTTGACCCTTATTTCTTTTACAGCCATAGCATATCTCAATTTCCATGCTATCCCATGCTTGTCGAGTATATAAAAGGTGGGATTTCCCATGGGTTCAAAATCAAGAACCACTACGTATTTCTCTCCTTTTGCGATAATCCATGGAGGAAAGTTCTTAATCTTTATAGTGTATGAGGTTGATGATTTATTCACCAGGTTTATCCAAGTGACATGAATGGTCTTACTAACATTTTTGAGTATTACTAGATTTTTATGTATAAGTCCAGCCCACAGAGGGGCTGGCATTTCTAGGATTCTATTTCCGACCTTATCGAATAAATATAGGGCGTCTGAGATTACCAGGACATAATCTTTAGAAACATCAATGCTTTTCACTTGGGTGTTTAGGCTCCATAGGGGATTTACTGGGGCATATGCTACAACTAGCTCAGGAGAAAGGAGAATAAAAACATGAAAGTGACTTTAGAAATTCTTCTCATACTTCTTCACCTCACCCGGTTATTAACTCTACTCCGAGATTATTAAGGACGTCATCAATGGATAGATACGTGGACGTTCCTTCATTAGGATCCCCCTATAGAGTAGTTCGTAGATTTGTACATATTTATAGGCCTGTCCTTGCCACCAATAGAATACTGGAGAGCCACTATCTCCAGGAGCTACCTCCATGGTTGTACGGATTTCTAAACTGTTCGAGATATCGAGTATAATGCCACCAGGTAGTCCTGTAGTTCTTCCGCTCTTCAAAACAGTGGAGCCAACATACTAATATTTATAAGATTTGTATCCTTTAATAATGAAGTAAGGATAAACTTTAGGAGTGACTTCCACTGTTGTTTTTATCCACGCCATGTCTCCTTTGGCTGGAGACCAAAGTTTTTATCTCAACATTTCCGATATAGTAACTTGGGTCGGAAGTGTCTGACCGATACACGGAACCTACCTTCATCGGTACAATGGCCTGGAGTGACCATTCCGGTTATTCCATTTCTTTCTCCAGGAAAACCTAAAGTACAATAATTATGACCTAGAACTTGGAACTGTGTCCCTCTCATTAGAGGCCGTATCACATCATTCCTAGAAAGAGGTTGTATTGATGATTCTTAGATAATTTTCCGTGAAGCTCGTTAATTCCTACTAAATCAGTTAACTCCCTTGCAGCCTGATGTAATATCATTGGATCTGGTTTCTTGAATAATTCGTAGGGTTTTTCTTTGAATGCGAATCCTTCAAAATTCTTAATTTTCTCGGGTTCTTGACAGTACCACCACTCTGGGCCCGCTCTTCTCAACTCACTATCCACCCTCAAAAACCCAGTAATTCACGGGCTGACAAGCCTTATCATTACTCGCACTACCAAAAGAACCCAAAATTAACAAACCAAGTAACAAATAATATATAATATTAAACAAAGAAGAAAGTATGTAGCTCATTTTCGTTGCAAACAAAGATTACACAGGGGTATTTTAGCCGTGAATATGTGGAAAAATAAAGAAAGTCAAATCTCAAGGTTAAATTTCTTAGCTTGCTCGAGCACATATTCCCTAATATCTCTAGCCTTCGGAAACTCAACCACAATCTCTCCGTTCTCTATAATTGGCTTTAATAATGGTTCAACCTTTGCATTACAAACTGGACATCTCTCGAGCTTTTTATCAGCAGGTACTACATGGTAGTGTCCGTTTTCACATCTATACACTTGCTTCCTACCACTTAGCTTCCCTCTCTTTGCAATTGGTTTTCCTTCAACTTCTACAATGTCTAAAGCGAAATCTATTGGCTTTGCACTTGCTATGGCACTTCCAACTCCAAAAGCATCTGCTACATCAACTATCTCCTTAATTTTCTCTTCATCTAGACCTCCGGAGATAAGTATCTTTACCCAATCATATCCCCTAATCTTTAGCTCCCACTTAACCTCCTCGATTATCCTTCTGAAGTTACCTCTCCTTGAGCTTGGGGTGTCTAACCTTACAGCAGATAACTTCTTACCAAGAGCTTCAGCTGCCATTACCGCTTCAATTTTTTCATCGTAGAAGGTGTCTACTAGAGCTATCCTGGGAACTTCCTTCTCAATTACCTCGTCAAAGTACTTCCAGGCCTTGACTTGGTCACCTACGGTTATTATCAATGCGTGGGGCATAGTTCCAACGGCCTTTTCTCCCATCATCTCTGCTCCCAGCACTCCGGAAACTCCATCGCACCCTCCAATGAATGCGGCCCTATCAATCATTGGAGCTATTGCGGGATGCATATGTCTAATTCCAAAGGAATAAACCGGTTTAAACTTGGCCGCTATCTTGATCCTCAACGCTGCAGTGGCTATCCCACTAGCTTGACTTAGCATTCCAAGTAAAGCTGTTTCATAAATTCCGAAGTCTGCGTAATCTCCTTCTATCTGCAGTACCGGCTCGTAGGGATGGAATATTGTCCCTTCTGGCATGGCATAGACGTTAACTGGAATTCCCTCTAGGAGTTTTGCTACCTCCTCAACACCGACCAGAACTCCCCATTTCCAGTTTTCAGGGAGAGAAGTAGTTGTTACATCTGCTAGCACTTTTTTTCTTATGTTTTTTGTTTCTAGGATTTTCCTAGTCCTTAGAAAATATATATCAGTAGTTTTCCCTGTTTTTATTTCCTCTTCACTAGCTATGTAAAATCTTTTCATTTTCCTCACCTTTTATTTATGTAAACTCCAAGATAGAAAAATGTTAGCGTTATTGAATCAGTTTACCTTCCAAGAGATAAAAGCTTAAGCTTAAAATGGTGTAGAATACTATACCTCTTTGACGTGATGAGGAATCGGGGAGCTGAAGCTATGATGAGATCCGCCAACGCTGATTTTCCAAATATTTATAAGCAAATTTATAGAGAGGCTGGGAAGATGAGAGAAGCAATAGTTGAGATTGTGGAAGCTCTGCTCTCTGGAAAGGTGAAAAGTAGGGAGGAGTTAAACAAATTAAAAATAGAGGTGGCCAGGAAGTATCATCTTCCTAAGCTCCCTAAGAATTCCGATATATGGAAGGCCCTACCAAAGGACAAGAGGGAAAAATTTAGAGATCTATTGAAGAAGAAGCCTGCTAGAACTATAAGTGGAGTTGCAGTCGTTGCAATGATGACGAAGCCTTTCCCTTGCCCTCATGGAAGGTGTATATATTGCCCAGGTGGCCCAAGCGTTGGTTCTCCACAGAGCTACACCGGAAAGGAACCCTCAGCGTTAAGGGCTTCCCAGTATGGTTACCATCCCTATATAATCATGATGGCCAGACTTAAGCAATTATACGACATAGGTCATCCAATAGATAAGGTTGAGGTTATAATCCAGGGAGGAACTTTTCCTGCGGTGGACTTGGATTATCAGGAGTGGTTCGTTAAGTGTGCATTCAAGGCCATGAACGACTTTCACTACTTTAAGGATATTGATAACTTGGAGGAAAAGCTCGTTAGACTGATATTAAAGGGTGATAAATCAGTTTTCAAAGAGGATCCTGAATTTAAAAGGGCCTGGGAGAGAACCCACAGGAAGCCTTATTACTACCTTGAAGATGAGCAAAGGAAAAATGAGAAAGCTAAAGTTAGGATGGTTGGATTAACAATAGAGACGAGACCGGATTGGGCCTTTGAAAGACAAATTGATAGGATGTTAAGCTTTGGAACAACAAGAGTGGAACTTGGGGTTCAAACAATATTCAACTTTATACACGAGAGAACCAAGCGTGGCCATGGAGTTGAGGAAATTATTAAGGCTACCCAGTTATTAAAAGACGCTGGACTTAAGGTGAATTATCATATAATGCCTGGCCTCCCTGGGAGCAACTTCGATAGGGATCTTTATACCTTTAGAACGATATTTGAAGATCCTAGGTTTAGGCCTGACATGCTTAAAATATACCCCACCCTAGTCACCAGGGATGCTCCCCTTTATGCCTGGTACAAGGCGGGTCTTTATAGGCCATACACAACTGAAGAAGCTCTTGAGCTTCTAGTTGAGGCTTATAAGATTTTTCCAAAGTGGGTTAGGGTTATGAGAATTCAAAGGGATATACCTGCTCACCTAATAGTCGCTGGAGTGAAGCACTCGAATCTTGGTCAGCTCGTTTTCAACGAGCTGGTGAGGCGGGGAATAAGGCCAAGGGAGATAAGGTTTAGGGAAGTTGGACATCAGATGCAGAAGTTCGGTAAAATCCCCGAGGTAGAGCATATAAAATTGCTAAGGGAGGACTATGAAGCTTCCGAGGGTCAAGAAATATTCTTAAGCTTTGAAGATGTCAAAAATGACATTTTAATAGGCTTTTTAAGGCTTAGGATTCCAAGTGAGAAGGCCCACAGAAAAGAGATAAACTGTTGTCCATCCGCTATAGTCAGAGAACTTCACGTTTATGGTCCCCTAGTTCCAATAGGGGAGAAGCCTAAGTATGAATGGCAACATAGAGGTTATGGGAGGGAGTTACTATCTGAGGCCGAAAGGATAGCTAGGGAGGAATTTGATGCAAAGAAGATCCTAGTTATTAGCGGAGTTGGCGTTAGGGAGTACTACAGGAAGTTTGGCTATAGGAAAGATGGACCTTATGTTAGTAAAAGGCTAGATAAAAGTTATGCCGACTACGAGAGGGTAAATAAGTTCGACGCTCACCTTAATACTTGACATACATCGCTATTAGTAATTCTACAGTCTACCCTTTATATTTCCAAAATTTATACAATAATACTAATGGTCATTGTATTTCTTGCATTGTCAACAATTATCATTTGTTATAATTCCAAAAGCTTTATATCCTCTTATGCAGTACTAAGGGCGTAAAGGTGAGGCACAATGGAAGCCGCTCAGAGATTTGAATCAGGATTATTTGAGTACCTAGGTGGTATTCATCCGGGAGAGCTATATTTAATAACCTATACGTCGGAAGAACCTGTTCATCTCGCATTCTATATTTTAGTTAAGAACCTTGCGGAGAGTAACATCCCCTTTGCAGTAATCGATGTCCTTGACCACTTACACCTCATTAAGGTTAACCTAAAGCTAGCTGGAATTGACACAAGCATTATAGATAAGGCCAAGGTCATTAAGGTAGGAGGGTTCATCGAGACTGGCGAGATTGTTAAGAGAATAAGCTTTGACTCGGAGATATTGGTATTTGGGAAGCAATTAAATGAAATGATAATGCGGTTGGGAGCTTCCAAGGGTAGGCCCATAATCATAATTGGAGTTGGGGCCGAGAAGATAGTGAGGATGTTTGAGGGATCTCCAAGTGAACTTGAAACCTTCTTTGCATTGTTGGGAAGAGCCCCTCTGGGGAATGAGAGCTTTTCCAGAATAGTTTTCCTAAACACATCACTATTGCAGAAGGAAGCATTATACGAGTTTATTGAACTTGCCACTAGAGTTTTTGAGCTGAAGTTGGAGGGTGAGGCAGGAATTGACAAGAGGCTTTCGTTCAAGATCGTTAAATCTATGAAGTTCGAGGAGTATGGGGAGGAGCTTAAGGTATCTGCAAGCACACTTCAAAACCACCTAAAAACTCTCTAATTCTTTAAAATTTTTAAGGTTAGCACTCAATAGGTGGAACAAATGAGATTTAAGCCAAGGCCCTTTGTTAAGCCGGTAAAGTTTAAATGCAAGTTTTGCCTCGACTGTTGTAAGGGTAGACATGTCTATTTAACTCTAAATGATATAAAAAGGCTAATTGATGCTGGTTACGATCCTCAAGATTTCTTAACGATATCGATTGAAGATGGGAAGATTAGATTCGTACTCTCGGTTAGGGAATGGGACTTAGGTTGCGTTTTTCAGGATCCTGAAACTGGGTTATGTAAAGTTCATCCTCATCGACCTTTAATTTGTAGAATATATCCTTTCATGGTTTCTAAGAAACCTTTGGGAATTAAGGGTGAGAAGAAATTCGAAATCAATGGTAAGAGCTTTTGGCTTTACTATGATGAGAATTGTCCTGGGATAAATGATGAAGATGGGGATACTATAACTCCTGAAGAGATTCTCAAGCTTGGTATAAAATTTGAGGAAGAGTTAGAAGCTACTGATCTCGATGGCTTTCTCAAGATCCTCAGATCTTAAATTCGTCGCATATACTCGTTTCCTTGCATCTTTGAGCAGAAATATCTCTTTTACGATCCCGTAACTCTTCAGGATCTTTAACGCATATCTCACGGTTCTTTCAGAAAGGTTGGTTACTTCCGCTATCTCTTTTGAGGACATTGGGCCATAGCTTAAAGCACTAAGAACGGAGATTGCTGATTTAGGAAGTTTAGCAAACTCGATCCCTCCCCATTTTTACCCCTCATAGAATATTTTTCTTACCTAATAAAAGTCTTTCTAAAGAGGCAACGATGGTGGGCCCGCGGGGATTCGAACCCCGGACCTCCGCCTCGTAAGGATGCCAAACGGATATATGGTCAGTCTAAATGAAAAATTTTACTCTATAAACTTCGAATTACCTAAAAGCAACTTTCTAACGATTTCTGATTATCATATATACAGTTCTCGTATATACGATAATAATGGACTCGGATTCTTTAATATAAGTAGAACAGGAATTATCGAAAGAATCGTATATAAAGAGATTAGAGGAGGCTTTGAAAGATGGATTAAGAGTAAAGTGAGTGCGAAGGTTGCCAAGGATTATCTGAGTTATTTGGACAGGTATATTGGGGATAGAGTAATAAGGAACTCAAGTGACGTTGCAGAGATAATGTTCAATATTAAACGGGGCAAAGACAAATTCGCGAAGGCATTTAGAAACCTGATCAATTATTGTGTTGAGTTTGGGATTATAAGTGAGGAGTTTGCGAATAGGCTAAGAAGGACAGTAAAGTTCGATTATTCGATAGGAGTGGATTTATATGTGCCAAGCGATGAAGAAGTCAGGGAATGGATCGAGAGGATCGATCGAGAAGATGCAAAGTTAGCCACTCTGCTTATCGCTTTTAGTGGATTGAGAATTAAAGAAGCTGTCAGGATTCTGCAGAATTTTGACGAAAAACGATTAAAGCTTGAAAAGATTAATGGAGTTGAAATAGCGTATTATGAGCTGGGATGGGCAAGAAAAACAAAGATGGCAAATTATGCATTTATGCCAGGATGGCTTGGGCGAAGATTTAGAAAGATGGACACGACATATTATAGGATTCAGGCATATGCTGTTAAACGGGGAGTAAAGTTAAAGTATCTGCGAAAATGGCTTATTAATAAGCTGGTGGAGTTTGGGGTTCCCGAAAGTGTTGTGAAATTCATAATCGGCCACAGTCAAGGACATAATATAATGGGAATCCACTATTTGGATTTATTGAAACAGGCAAAAAGGTATTATGGGAAGGTTCTTCATAGTCTTGAAGAGGCCCTTAGAATAAGAGAAGTAATAAGGAAAGGTGACTTTAATGGGTGAGAAGGAAAACGAAAAAATTGAAGAAGTGGGGAAAAAGTAGAGTTCAACCTAGATAATAATGATAGGGAAAAGAAAAGAGGAAGAAGAAAGAAGACTCCCTCCTGGCTTATTGATATGATTATGAAGGTGTTGCCTGAGGATGACATAGAGAGTATTGAAGATGAGATTAGGATGTTACTCATGGAATCTCTCATTAAGATAATTAAGGAAAGCAATTCTGTAGAGGAGACCAAGCAAAGGATTATCGAGTGGCTTGACTTAATCAAAGAGAGCTTTGGAATTCCAGGTGATTCTATTAATCAAATAAAAAAGGAAATAGAAGAGATGAAAAGCGAAACAATTAAAAAAAGGTTTATAGGAGCCATTAAAAGCGAAAGAGAAGTGGAAATTCATAAGATTGAAAAAGTAATAAGTGAACATATAGAAACGTCAAAAGAATATGAAGAATATGCAAGACTCGTAGGAAAAATTGCTGAGGATCTAGTATTAATGGCACTTGCATTTGAATTATATCGGAAAAGGAGGAGGTATATACTAATCCCGTATTTTAGAGCCCACAAGCAAAAGCGTGGGAAGAGAGGAAGACCAAGCAAAGGTAGTAAATATGTTGATGTAGGCTTAATTGACCTTGATAGGAGGAATATTGTGCTTATAGAAATAAAAAATTGGATAAGTGTCAATAGGGGATTTTATTCAATAAAAATGTATGAGGAAAATGATAGAAGGAAATGGTCTGAGAGCGAAAAAGATATCTTAACATTTTTAGAGGAAATAGGAAAAGTAGCTGGTGGCAAGAAAACTAAAAGAAGGAAGAAAAGGAAGAGTTTAGCGTTTAGGTTATTTGAGGAGACCATTGATTACATAAACTATAATTTTAAGACACTTGAGGAGTTAAACAAACATTCCAGCATAGGAATGGGTAAAATTGACATCTTAGAATTTTTAGTAGAATTCTGGGAGCAGGAAACAAGAGATTTTAACGAGAGAGATTATGAAGTCAATGAGAAGATAATGATAGAAATGTTAAATGGAGCACGGTTTTTGGAAGTTTCTCCTGATGTATACATAGAGTACATTGAACACGCGCATAGAGAGAAACCGGAAGAGAAGAGCTTATTTGATAACGGAGAGTTTAGAGTCCTGAGAGTATTTTTAGTGTTTAGTGAAATTGAAAGGATAAGTGAGGAATTGCAAAAACAGATGAGTGAGGATGAAGTTATTCCTTTGGAACAAAGCGGTGGATTGAAGAATCCGAAAAACGTAAAATATTGGAAAGAAGCGAAAGAAGCTGTTAACAAAATATTAGAGCTAATAAGTTAAAAATCACACTCAACAGTTGTTAAGACTGAAGGGGTAATTAGGTTTAAAGTATGTGCAAGTAAAAAAGGAACAATATAGTTTGAATAGCAAATCAGCGAATTTAGAAAGTAGAAATCAAGGAAAAAACGCATCTTAACATCTAAATGCACGAAAACTCCTTTTATTGAATTTTGGATTATCATATTAATTAAGTTTGAAGGGATGGAAGTTCTAATAAAAAGGGAGAGTAGAGGGAAGAAAGTAACAAGAGAGTAAAAAGATATAAGTGTGAAGAATATTGGGGTTGAAAAAGAATTAAAAGTGACCTTAGGGAAGAGGAAGTAAAGGATGTGCATTCATCAGGCATGAATGCGGGGATAATGTTCAATAGTTCAATAAGATAAATATAGTTGTGAACATAGTTTGAGTACCTTGGTTTTGGTTTTCAAGATGTTTGCAATATTATAATTTAATGAAGAATTATTTTAATGAAGAGGGGGATGGAGGTAGCCGACAAAGAAAGTGATAAATGTTATAGGATTGTAAGTGGTGATAAAGAAGGTGTGGTTTGAAAATTGTCAGCCTCCAGGTGGCGTATGGGAGATCTATCTTCATTAATGATAGGATTAAAAGTATAAAAAGCAGGAAATATTAGTGATTTAAATGCTAGAGTGTCCATATTGTGGAAGAGAAGAAGGGATTATTATACTTCAAGGGAGAAGGAGAATTATAATTAGGTAACTTAGGTTGGATAAAGGCTAAATTTACCTTGACTATGACCAGAACACGGTATATATGGAAAACAATGAAAAATATTAAGATTGGAAATTAAAAGATTTAGAGCGTTTCCAGAGTCTTACGGGGGGAAGGTATGAGGGAGAATGAAAAGGTGTTGCGTGAGAAGATAAAGGAATTTGGTCAAAAACTTGGATTTGAAGTCGAAGAAGAATGGACTCCAGAGGGGTTGAGGGAAGAGGACAGACGTGAAGTGTATATTCCCAAGATTGACGTAGTTTGGTACAAAAGAGCAGATCCAAGGTTTGTCAATTTTTTAATAATAGTTAATGAAAAAATGAAGAAAAAGGTAAATCTTAATGAGAAGGAAAACTTAGAAATTCTGCCAAAGTATAAGGATATAAACAAGGATATTGTCATTGGTTTTGAACTCGAATTAAGTGATAGACCGAGCAAATATATTCTGGGAGATATTGCGAATTTGTCAAGAATGTGCGATTATGGTTTTATCGTTATAAGAGATGTCGAAAATCTAGTTAAGAGGAGCATTAAGGCGTCGAGAGCGTTTAGTATATTGCATGGGGCTTCAAATGTTTTTGTGATAAGCCCGGAAGAGTTGGAAGAAATTATGGATACGTTAGGTGAGTATGATGAAAATGAAAAGACGGATTAGCCAAAGTAAGAGTAAGGACGGGTTTAAGTATCCGGTATTACGGTTGCCGAGACAATTCGAAGGGTTAATTGGGAAAGACGTGGAGATAGAGTTAAGAGAAGTTGACGGAAGAAGGGCCCTTGTTATATATGTAGAGGAAAATGATGGCTCCCAGGTTGTACAACCTAAGGAAAAAGTTGTACAACCGTTTAATGACTTAAACGATTTAAAGAGGCGTATTAACGAATTAGATGTAAGAATACAAATTTTAGAAGAGTTAATTTTCGGATTGGGTTCTATGAAAGATTTAGGAGCTTCTGGTGGGCCCGCGGGGATTCGAACCCCGGACCTCCGCCTCGTAAGGGCGGCGTCATGACCAACTAGACCACGGGCCCATTTCCCGATTAACAACCCTCTATTAACAATTATAAACCTTTCGGGATAGCTACTTTGTGATGATGATCTTCACGGTACCCTGAGAGGCGCTCGATGATGAGCCCCCTCTCAACTGATCATAGCTTTCTAGCAAAGGTTATATAACCTGTATGGGCTAAAACTGTCGTCTTGGGTCTCATACACTCCTTTTTGACTTCCTGATCGAATACTATCACCTCGATTGTTCTTGGCCTCATAAAGGTATCTCTAAACTCCGCAAGCTTATCATGAAGCCTCATTACCTGATTTGCACAGGGTGTATAAGCAATGAAAAACCCTCCAGGCTTCAAGGCCTTGATTGCATGCTCAACGACCCTCTCTGGCTGGGGTAAATCAAGTACTATATGGTCTACATTTTCCTCGTCGATGCCATCGTATATATTTTTGAGCTTTATCGTGACTCTATCCTCAAATCCTGCTAATTTTATATTCTCCCAAGCTAACTTTGCGAAATCTTCCCTAATCTCGTAGCTAACGATTTTTCCCTGAGGTCCGACTATATTAGCAAGGAATAAAGTTAGAGCACCACTTCCAACTCCCGCTTCAACAATGAAGTCTCCTGGGGAGATTCCAGCATAAGCAACTATTAATGCTGCATCTTTGGGATGAACTATCTGTGGGCCCCTCTTCATCTTATCTAAATAATCCACTATCCTGGGCTTTAGGATCTTAAACACGTGTCCTTTATGACTCTTAATGCTATCTCCGAAGTTCTTTCCTATAACATCTCCAAGCTTAATTATCCCCAGATCCGTGTGAAAATCCTTTGGAGTAGCGGTAACTAAGTACCTCTTACCCCTGGGATCTACCAAGATTATTTTATCCCCTTCCCTTATCATTCCTTTTTCACCAATGTCCCCTTTTCCGATAGGTACACTATAAAGGGGCTTATCTCTTCCAATGCAGCAACACTTCTCTCCGGGGCAAGATCCACATTTAATAGATATATTGACGTCCAATCTTCAATTGGGAGGATGCTTCTACTTAAGAGTACGGTCTTTAGAGCTTCATTTCCACCAAAATAGAGATATTCTGAAAGACCCACTGTTATGAAAATAACCCTTTTGGAGGACTTTGTTAGTATCTCCCTTATCCCAGGATAATATAGTTTTATGAACTCTGATAGATCGTACGTTAGGGGTATCTCCTCAATGGTTCCCGTGTAACTTATCTTCCCAGGACCTATCTTTATCGCCTTTATCTTCCCCATAATCTTTTCCATAACCTCTGGGTATCTTTTCGGAGGGATTCTCCTTAAGTAAGTCCTGAAAAGTACATCACCTAGTCCAAAGAAATCATCTATGACTATCTCAAAATTATCAATTAGGACTGGTATTAAGTCTCCCCATAGGAACTCGTGAATGGGAAATGTGCTTGGGTACTCAATTATTGCGACATCACCATTCCTAATTTTATCTATAACCATTTTATCAATATATTTTGGTTTCATAATGATCTTCCCTCCCAAAGCATTTTTAAAATATTCAATGTTTTTAAATCTTGGGGGAAAGGATGGGAAGATTCGTTGTCTGGCCTTGCGAGCTTGATTCAAGATTAAGTAGGAAATATGGGAGGATAATTCCAAAAAATTTAGCCATTGAAAAGCCTTCTCTTGATGAGATCATTGAAGTCGCTGAAACTTTAAATCTTAAAATTGTAGAAGTTGATAGGGAAAAGCTAAATCCAAGGCTTTCGGGTATAGATGAAGAACTAAGAACATATGGAAGAATAATAATTGAAAGCCCCTATGGAAAAGTAAAGACTCTAAGGCTTATAGCTCAGAAAATTAGGGAATTTAGAAGAAGACGTTAGCTTTCCTCTATTTCTACAACTATTGCAGTTGTCGTGTCGATAACTCCATCTATATTATGGATGTCATGGAGTATCTTCCTGGTCAACTCCCCGAGGTCATTGGCCTCTATGTGTACGATGGCATCGTAGGGCCCGGTAACTGCGTCGGCTTTGGTGACACCTGGTATCTTCTTAAGCTCTTCAATTACTTTTTCTACTTTCCCTATCTCAATAGTTAACAAAACATACGCCCTAACCATTTTTCATCCCCCTTTGGTTTTCGAAAGCTTACACTTGGAGTTTGACTCTTACCTCTTATATCATTTTCCATTTGACCTTAAAGGTTAAATCTTCCAAATCCCAATTTAGAGCAAGAATGATCAAGCTCAATTCGAATATATGTGCGATATGTAAGGGAAGGAAATTACTATGTGGAAGGCCTGTTTGCCCTATATTGGAAAAGATTAGGATAGCTAGGGAAGTTACTCCTCTAGTAAATAGAGAGGATATCTTTGGATCGTCTCCGCCAAGTGTTTTTGTCGGCGAATATGGATATCCAAAGGTTAGAATAGGCCCCTTAGTGCCACCCATTGAAGGGGACACTAGCTATTTAGATAATCCTCTGAAATGGGAAAATGCCAGGATTGAAGATGTAATTAAGTTTAGATCAATTTTAGTTCTAGGTCAAACTAGGGTTCATATCGATTTAAGAAGGAGTGATAGGATTATTGAAGAACTCCAGGAACTTGCAATGTCAATAAAACCTATTGATACAGAAATGCTCCTTAAAAGGAAACCAATTCTCAAAGTTATTCCAAGTGAGTTTGCACCTCCTCTTGGACCAAGTGGGGAGGTTAAGAATTTCGAGATTGCTGAGAATCCAAAGGTTCCTAAGAAAGTTGAGAGAGTTGTAGGGGATGAAATAAAAGCTAAAGATGCAGTAATAACCCTTTATGAGTCAGGCTTCGATGAATACTATATCATCAGGTTGCTATCTGTTGGTTTACTTGGTTTAAAACCCAGGATAGTTCCCACTAGGTGGAGCATTACTGCGGTTCAGGATACCTTGGGAAATTACCTAAGAAAGTCTATCCTCAATTTCGAGCCAATTGAGACTTACGAAGTTTATACATCTGAATTCTTGGGGAATAGGTATGTTATCCTTTTAATGCCTAGAAGGTACTCCTTTGAATTGCTGGAGGTCTGGCTTAAAGGTTCTCTGTTCGGGAGTGAGGATCCTGTCGTACTGCATGACTGTGAAGACTATAGAGGGATAAAGGGATATGCGGAAGAGACTACAGGCGCTTATTATGCAGCGAGACTAAGCGTTCTGGAACACCTTAGAAGAAGAAAAAGGCAGGCTAGTGCAATAGTTTTTAGGGAGGTTACTCCGGCATATTATACTCCGGTTGGGGTTTGGCAGATAAGGGTAGGGGTTAAAAAAGCTCTTGAAGGAATACCAGAAAAGTTTTATACCCTTGAAGATGCTTTAAATAGATTAAGAGTTAAATTGAAGCATCCCTTGGAGAGATATCTAGCTAGAAGTTGGATACTTAAACAGTTAAATCAGCGCTCTATAACTTCTTTCCTGGGGGTTAGATCATGAAAAAGAAAATTTTGAGGATAATTGGGAAGAGGAAGTTAGTTTTAATGAGCAGAAGAGAGGAGCTAAGCTACAACATCAAGTATATATCTAAGGTTCCAGTAAGGATAGTTATGGATAAAGATTTCTTGAAAGTCAGGCCCGAGACTCCCCTCTTCGATCTAATTTCCAGATTTAGTAGTGAAGAGACCTCTGCAGTAGTAGTCGATGACGAGGGAAAACTCATAGGGTTCATAACTATGAAGGACCTACTCCATTACTTCGTTCCCCCCAGGAGATATTCAATAGCGGGTTTTGGAATGCTAAAAAAGTATACCCTTAGTAGGGCTACTAGGGTTGAAGATATCATGATTAGGCGGCCGATAGTTATCAACGTTAACGATGACCTTGGTCAAGCGATAAAGCTTATGGTTGAAACGGGAAAGCACCATCTTCCAGTTATTGATAGGGAGAGAAGGGTTCATGGGCTTCTTGAAGTTAAGGATATCATAAGACTGATAAGAATAGTATCATCATAAAATTGAAACGTTACTTTTTAGGCAAAATTTACTTAGTCCTCTTGAATTTTGTGTGAATTTTTAAATTTTTAAAATGCACGAATACGAACTAATTTAATTTTATTGTACATATACTTTAGAAAATAATTAACAACATTTATAAATCAACAACTTTTGAATTGACGAAACATATGACACAACATGTGAAAGTTTTTGTTACTAAATGTTACTCCCATATTTAAATTAGGCCGTAGAAATGTTTTAAAATGTTAAATCTTATTGTACCTAGGTGAAATCAAATTTGCTTAACCTTGAAAATGAAGGGGAGGTTAAAGGAGATCACCGAAGAAATCAACAAGTTAACATCAATACCAAATGAAGATATCATAAGTGCAATTAGAAAAATTAACAAAAAGGTTACTTGTCCCTATTGTAATTCGGATCATGTTGTCAAGATTGGATTCATATATCGGAGGAATAATATCAAGATTCAAAGGTTTAAATGTCAAAAGTGTGGAAAAACTTTTAGTGAGCTAGATGGGACACCATTAAAGGGTGTTCACTCTCTCAAGGATATCATCCTTGTTGCATATCTAGTTTTAATGCTAGGTATGCCACCTTCATCGATAAGTAGGGTACTTGGAATCAATAGATCACGGGTATATAGAATGTATGAGAGGATCACTGGGCATAAAAAATTTTTCAGGGAATTACTCAATATATTACTAGATGATCAATAATCAAGCTATCTCTTTAAATATTGTGTATGTAACCTAGCACTAAGTTCTTACTCCGAACTATTGTCCCTCCAGCTTGAAAGTCTTCTGTACATGATCATACCTTAGATTTATAAATATACAATTTTTGAAACTTTGAAAAATATGGGGTAAAAATTGGATTATATGATACTAAATGTTATAGCTATATTTAAACAATAATGCCGAAATGTTTTAAAATGATAGATACGTTATAAAGTTTGGCGGAGGTGGAATGCTAATGGAAATATCAGAAGTGATAGGGAAAGAGAAGATAAGCGTGCTCGTTGAGTATACCTCGGATGATATAATTGGCCCTACTTTATTTGCAATGTTGAATAAAATTAGGGAGACTTATAGAGAGGATGCCCTAATTATAATAACTGACTTCTTAGATACGCTACCCATTTGCAGATATCATGCTGAACTCATTGGAGTGAGAACTGAAGTTATCGATAAATCGGCCATAATCAAGGTTGGTGGGAAGATAAACAGTGGGAACGTGCTCTATAAGATACCAATTTCAAGTTATCCAGTTTACAAGACATTATATGAGGAAACATTGGAGAAAGTTTTGGAGAGCGTTGACACACATAGAGGGTTCTTTGTAAACGTTCAAATTGGGATTGAAAATTTAATGAATATCTTTGAAAAGAAAGAGTTAATAGAACAGATTCACGATATAGGGGAGTATATTGTGACTAAAAACAAGGATATTAGAGATCTCGTCTTCATAAACGTTGAATCTTTGAGAAATACCTCGATTGAAGTGCTTTCATTGCTTCGTACAATCTTTCCAGTAGTAGTTAAGCTCATGAACAATGGGAGATCCTTTGTCGTTGAAAAGAGCGTATTACCTAGCTTGAGGGGGAGCGTTGGTACAATATGGTGAGGTGAGGGGGATGAAATTCAGTAGAAAATTAACGCTTTCAATATTCATTCCACTAGTTCTGGTGGTAATAACGGCTATAATAATCCAAAATATTGCAATATCCGATCTATACGACAATCTTGAGAAGACAATGGAAGCTGTAAGAGCTGGAGCAAGCATACAGACGGTTCAGAGTACAATAGAGTTTGCGAAGTCTCAGCTGAAGAAAACCCTATGGATGAGCATTGGTGTTATGACCATAGTCGCGGGGGTATCAGGGGTCATCGGTTTCAGGATAATGAACTCTGTTATGAAACCGGTAAGCGAAATGGCAAAAGTTGCCGAGGAGATCGCCGATGGAAAGCTTAGCCATGCTGGAGAATTGATATCGAGGATTAAATATAGAGAGAAAGATGAAATAGGGAAGTTACTTGAAGGATTCAGGGCAATATCTACCGAGGTTCTTCAGACGTTAGAGGTAATAACTGATAGAATGGAGAAGATCTCCAAGGGTGATGTTACTGAAGAGCTAACCCTTCATGCAAAGGGAGATTTTGAATCTATTTTGAACTCAATGAGGAAAACGATAGTTCAATTGAGGAACTTAATGAAGACCGTGAGGGATCTAGCGGTAACATTAGAGACGAGGGCCGACGATTTAGCTAGAATATCCTCTGAGATTACGGAAGCAGTTAACCAAGTTGCCGAGGCCATACAGCAGGTAAGCACCGAGGCCCAGAGGCAACAGGAGAACATAACTCAGATAATGGATGGTATGAACCTGACAGCTGATGTTACTCAGAGAACGGTTGAGGCTATGGAAGAGTTCAGTAGTGTCGTAAATGAGGTCATATCCATAGCCAGGGAGGGTAAGGAGAAGGGTGAGAAGGCGATATCTCAAGTTGGCGATATCCAAAATGCAATGAGGGTAATTAGTCAAGCAGTTCAAGAGGTTGCAGAGATGAGCAAGAACGTTGGCGAGATAATTAATGCAATAGCTGACATAGCTGAGCAAACTAACTTGCTAGCATTAAACGCTGCAATAGAAGCCGCTAGGGCCGGTGAACTTGGAAGGGGATTTGCGGTGGTTGCTCAAGAAGTTAGAAACCTTGCCGAAGAAAGTAAAGAAGCAGCAGAAAGGATAAGGGAAATACTCAACCAGATCCAGGATAAAGTAGAAAAAGCCGTTGAAGAAACTGAAAAGGGAGTTAAAATCGTTGATAATTCAGTGGACTTCCTTAGGGAGACGGTTGGTTACCTTATGAACGTTGGTGAGCTCCTTGATGATGTTGAAGATAAGTTACAGGCCGTTAAAAGCGAATTAGCGAACACCCAGGAGCATGTTGAAAATGCTAAGAAGGCCCTAGAAAACTTAGCCGCTAGCGCTGAAGAAACCACGGCCAGTGCAGAGGAAGTTAGTGCAAGCGCTGAAGAACAGGCCTCCTCGTTGGAAGAGGTTAGGAGGAACATAGTTGAACTTAGGGATATAGTTAAAAAGCTTAGGGAAGCCGTTGAGTTTATTAAGGTTGAAAAGGAGGAGAGGTGATTGGTTAAATGTATCAGGAATTTTTTACATTTATCCCTGTAGATATAGAGGAGTTGGATAAGGCATTTGGAGGTGGACTTATAAGAGGGGCCACGATCTCCATAATGTACGATGCCTTCTCGCTGGGGTGGGCCCTTGGCTTTGAGATGGTTAAAAATTTGATCCGTAGAAACTCCTTCGGAGTAATTCATAACTACAATCTACCAACAATTAAGCTAATATCAAGGGCTTCGTTCGTTGGCTTAAATATTCAAGAGCTAGCTAAAAGGAAGGAGATAATGATACTTGATGTCTTTGGCTCAAAGTACGATGTCCCACCCTATGCCGATTACGTCCTTCAGGTTCCAAATCCAACTCCAGAGACGTTAAATCCAAAGATCGAGAGCGTGTATGAGAATAAAATATTCCAAGTTGCTGGTGATAGGAGGATAGTAAAGTTGGTATATACCTTGGATGGAGTGGCAACAATGTTCGGAGAGGAAGTTGCAATTAAGCTCCTCAATGGTGAGCTAGCTTGGCTGGCCAAGATGTATGGAAAGAGGAATGTTATGACCATATTGCTTCTAAATGTTGATATGGTGTCAAAGAAGTTCATAGCTTGGACTTCTGGGGTTTCTGATATAGTTATAACTTTCCAGTCATTAACTGAGGAAAGGGAGGGTGAATTGGTCGAGAGGATGACAGTGATTAAGTCCCTAAATCCAGAATTTGAGCCAACAAGCTATGAATTTAGAGTCACAGCAACGGGCACGGGTTCTCATGCTTTAGACTTCCGGAAGATTGAGAATAAAAGGGATAAGTAACACTTTTTAAACTTTGTAAATTCCTTTCATATTGATGAACGTTATTGAGGTGAGGAATTTAAGGAAGTTGTACCCAAAGAAAATTCCCCTTCCTTTTAGGAAGGTTGAATGGTTTGAGGCTTTAAAGGGGATAACATTTAGGGTAAAGAAAGGTGAGTTATTTGGCCTTTTAGGTCCCAATGGAGCTGGGAAGACAACTACAATAAAAATTCTTACAACTTTATTGGAGCCAAGTTCTGGAGAGGCTAAAGTTCTCGGCCTTGATGTGGTTAAGGATGCTCGTGAGATTAGGAAGAGAATAAACCTTGTAGCTGAGGGGGAAAGAACGCTCTATTGGAGGTTAACTGCATATGAGAACTTAAGGTACTTTGCAAGCATATATTATATTCCAAGGAGGGAGGCCGAAAAAAGAATAGAGGAACTACTTAAGATGGTTGGGCTGTGGGATAGGAGGAACGATTTAGTTATGAATTACTCGAGGGGAATGAAGCAAAGATTGGCCATAGCAAAGGCCTTGATAAACGATCCTGAAGTTCTATTTCTAGATGAGCCTACCCTAGGTTTAGACGTTCAAAGTGCAGTTTTCGTTAGGGAACTCGTTAGGAGATTAGTGGATGAGGAAGGAAAAACCGTTCTCCTAACGACTCACTATATGAATGAAGCTGAAGAACTCTGTGACAGAATAGCAATAATTGACCATGGAAAAATAATAGCCCTTAACACTCCCGAAGGCTTGAAGAGGATGGTGAGGAATGATACAATAGTAGAGGTTAGGGTTAGGAATTATCCTGGGGTTAATCCCTTTGGATTGGTTAAAGTTGATGATAGGAATGGGGTTGTAATACTAAGGGGGAGCTTGGAGGAGGAAGAGATTCCTAAGCTGGTTGAGTTTCTGGTTAAAAGTAATGCAAAGGTTCTTTCGGTCGAAGTGAAGGAGCCAACCTTGGAGGACGTCTTCATAAAGCTTACTGGGAGGGGGCTTAGGGATTGAGCCTTTCAGCAATTATAGAGAAGGAGTTTAGGATGTTCTTTAGGTATCCTTTAAGGGTTATAAGCTCAGTTTTAGTTGGATTGGTTTTCCTACTCCAATTTGTTTATTTTGGTCAAGCCATCCTAGGGGGTAGGTTCTCCGGACTGCTAAAAAATGCTACAGGAATCGGTGACTATCCTACCTATGTACTAATAGGCTACGTTCTCTGGTGGATCTCTGCATCTCCGATGGAAGCTTCAGTTTGGGGTGTTAGAAGGGAGCTTCAGAGGGGAACTTTTGAAAGTAATGTTATCTCCCCTACCGGAATTCTAAAGATGGTTATAGGGCTCGCGGTATCTTGGATGATGATGGATTCGATTATAATGCTAATTGTATTTGGACTTGGGGTTATAATATTTAATATTAAAATTTCCGTGATTTACGTTATCAAGGTTATTCCAATTTTGTTGCTTGCCTTTGCAACTTTCCTTGGCTTTGGTATAGTTTTTGCCGGACTGGTGGTGATGCTTAAGAACATAGGGCCATTAGCTACTGTCTTTGAACTCATAATACTCTTTCTCTCAGGTGTTTTCTTTCCACTCTCAACGTTACCTGATTTTATAAGAAAAATTTCTTGGATTATCCCATTAACACACGCAGCTAGTGCGGTTAGAAAGCTCTTCCTTGGATTTAGCTACTCCTCTATAATTAGTGAGCTGAATGCAATGTTAATCCTTCTTCCAATTTACTGGATGATAAGTTTAGGGGTCTTCAAGTGGGCCGAGAGGATAACGAGGATGATGGGGTATGGGGGTTATTGAAGAGCTCGAAGCCCTAAAAGGTGTTGCAAGAAAGAATTGGAAGATACTCATAAGCTATAAGGCATGGTTTATTAGCGATATATTGATGGGTTTCTTCTTCGCTGGTAATGCCCTCTTGATTGGATTGGGACTTACGGGAAAAAGAACCTCGGAGGCCTTAGCTAAACTCTCAGGTTATTCTGATTATCTAACGTTTGCCATACTTGGGTTCATGGTATTAACTTTTGGAGTGACGTTTATGAGTGGCTTTGTGTGGAGTATCGTTGATGAGTTGTACGCTGGAACACTTGAAAGCTCTTTCGCGGCCCCTATGAGGAGGATAACGTTCTTCCTGGGAAGCATCATGGTTAGGTTGATTTTGAACCTTCTGTATATAGGGATATACATTCCCATATTTTGGATCACTTTCGGGTTGGAGGTTGATCTCATAAATTTACTCAAGGGAATTGTTGTATTAGTAATTGGGGCTTTTGGAATGATGGGCCTTGGACTCATAGCGGCTGGAATAGTTATCTACTTAAAGGATCCAGGACCTTTCATAGATATCTTGGAGATGTTAGTTTTTGCCCTAAGTGGGGCTATGTACCCAGTGAAAATTCTTCCTAAACCGTTGCAAATAATGGCCAACTTACTTCCCTATGCTCCAACGACGGAAGCCGTGAGAAAGGTTGCGTTGGTAGGACTATCAAAAAGTATAGAAGAGATACTGTACCTCCTTTTGATATCTGCTACTTATTCCCTTCTTGGAGTTATAAGTTATAGATGGGCAGAGAGAAGGGCTAGGGAAGTTGGACTTAAGAGCTATTAAATGGAAGATCTAGGTTTAATTCATTTGCTTTCTTTTTAACTTCCTCTAGGGGAATTACCGCACTTCTTGCTCCTACTTTTTGAACTGTAAGGTAAGCAAGTAGCATTCCTAATTTTGCTGAACTTACCACATCCCAGCCATTTAGAAAGCCATATATAAATCCAGCATTAAAAGAGTCTCCACCACCGGTGGTATCTACGGCCTTTGCCGACAGTCCCCTTACCTCGTAAACTTTTCCATTTTGATCTCTAACCAGAGCTCCTCCACCGTTTAGCGTTGCTATGGCTATTCTAGACTTAACTTTAGTTATATTTTTTAAGTCTCCATACTTCCTCTTGAACTCATCTTCGTTCATCATTAAGATGTCTACTTTTTCTTCAATATTCTTTGGGACTTCCATTTCTCCTGGATCAAAAGAAACAGTTAGGCCAAGATTTTTGGCCAAGGTTACAGCTTTTTCGACAAGTGAAAGGGGATTTGAAGAGAGGTGCAAATGCCTGGCAAGCTTCAAATAGTCCTCTCTTACCTCCTTAAACCTATTGGCCCCAGGGTACTTAACTATCCTTTTGTCTTCTCCGATCACCATCATTACGGCGACTCCCGTTGGTTCGTCTACGACTTTAATCCCTCTAGTATCTACTCCAATTTTCTTAAAGAATTCCAGATGCAACCTTCCAAAGTCGTCATTTCCCACAGAACCTATGAAACCAACCTTTAATCCTAGGAGAGACAACCAAGTCGCTGTATTTCCTGCGGAACCTCCTAATCCCGTATAAACTTCTTTAGCATTCACCTTTTCGTGGAACTCTGGAAATCTTTCAAGTATGAAAGTTATGTCATAGTTGAGGTTCCCCATACAAATTACATCCAGTCTCATGAATGAGAATTAAGCTCCTGGGGTATATAAGTTAAACTTCCTGAAGAACTTCGTTGTAAATCCTTTCTATCTTAACTACGATCTTATTCCAGGAATATTTTTCTTCAACGGATCTTCTTCCGTTGTTTCCGTACCATTTTCTAAGCTCTTCATTTTTTAAGAGCTTTTCAATTGCTTCTCTTAGCTTAAGTTCATTTCCGGGTGGAACTAAAAGCCCTGCACTGTTTTCCTTTATAACCTCAGGTATACCACCAACGTCTGTAGCTATAATGGGAACTCCGGAGGCCATGGCCTCAAGGATTACTATGCCGAACGCTTCCGATGATATCGAAGGTAAGACGAACACGTCGGCCATTCTGAAAACCTCTGGAAGAATATCATCAGGTACATATCCCATGAATACTACTTTATTTTCTATTCCCAGGAATTTAGTTTGAGCCTTTAAGAAGGGAAGCATCTCTCCGTTTCCAACCATTACGAGAGTTGCATCTTCTATTTTGGAGAATGCATTTAAAAGAACGTGGGGGCCTTTTCGATAACTCATTCTGCTCACGTAGAGTACCACATTCCCTTCAAGTCCAAATTTGGCCTTTATTTTCTCCTTATCCCTTGCAGGGAAGAAACGCTCATCATCGACTCCATTGGGTACTATTAAAACGGGAACCGAAGTGAAGTGTTCTATAAAGGATTTTGCAGCTTTACTTACTGCTATTATTCGATGTGAATATTTCAGGTAACTCTTAAAAAGGGGTATCGTAAACCCCAAAGTATCCCAGAGCTTTGATTCATGGGCAAAGGAAATGCTGTGAGTTGTTAGCAGGGTTCCCTTTTCCATATTCTTTCCAGCTTTTAAAGCCTTTAAGGAGAGAGGTGTGAATGCATGATGAGAATGAATTATGTCGAAGTCTTTCAAGAATTCGTTGAGCTCTTCTGAGGATTTCAATCCATAGGTTAAATTTACATCTAAAAAAGGACTTATAATTCCTGGGATCTTTATGAGCTCTATTCCATATCTCTTAAGCTCTTCTTCCTTTCCCGTGGGCCTGTTGTTTGTGACTATTCCCACTTCATGCCCTCTTTCTCTCAGCTTTATGGCTAAGTTGTGCATGTGAGTTGCGACTCCTCCTATTTTAGGATAATACCAGTCACTAACTAGAGCTATCTTCATCCCAACCACCAAGAAGCTTGTAAAATACTAGCGCACCAATTATTGAGTACTGATATTGAAACATAAATTTATAGAGGAACGCTGTTAAAGCGGTCTTCGTTGAGGAACCAATTCCTATCAGGATTCCGAGTTCATTGACTCCAACTCCAGAAGGGACTCCACTAAGTGAAGCAAAGACAACACTCATAAGGAAGGCATAGAATGCCTTTTTGGGTAGAATATTTAGTGAGAACGCTTTCCCCACGAAGATCAGACCAAAGACTTGGAAAACTATTACCGCTAGTGAAATTAAAAAAGTTATAAAAAACGTAATTTTATCCTCCTTTGCTTTCTTCCACCCTGAATAACCCCGCTGCCACCAGTTTTTGAGAACCTTTGAAATCTTCTTAATACCTATATTTTCCAATATTTCGAAGAAAGTGAGCATTATTTTGTGAAACGCCTTATCATAAATGAAACCTGTGAGGATTATTCCAATTCCGAAGAGGCCTAGCTTAGTGAATCCAAGGAATATCAGGCCAAGGGAAAGTATTATTATAACCTCCGTGGCAATTCCCAGCAAAAGGGAAGAAAAGGCTAAAAAGTAGTCCCCTCCTACAAGTTTTACCTTTGTTATATGTCCTATTGTGGGAGGTAAAATTGCCATAAGGTAATAACCACTAACAAAGGCCTGAAGGGTTCTCTTAAAGCTAGCCTTTTGAACTCTCCTTAAAATCAGGTACCATCTTAATGCACTTAATAATACCGTGAGGATTGATAAAAGAAGGGAGATCACTAAGGGAACGTAGTTTGCTTCCCTTATTACATAGGGGAGCTCCCTTACATCGATACTCTTGTATAGATAGACGAGGGAAATTAAAAAGGCTATGGGACTAAGGGCTCTTCTTAAGCTGCTTCTTTTCATTTTAAACACCTACTGTACCCTCCTGTATGGAAAGTTGGGATAAATTATAGCTCTTTTAGAGATTTCCCCTTCGATGTAAATTTATGAGAGTATGAATAAAAACTTTCCAAAGAGGTAAGTTCGGGGTTGAATTAATCAAACATCGAAATCTTTATAAAGGGAAAATAATTTAGTAACTAATGGTAACCAAAAGTGAGAGGGGGTGAGAGGATGGTGAGGAGGAGAAGGTGGGATATATGGGATCCATTCGATTTAATTAGGGAGATACAAGAAGAAATCGATGCAATGTTTGATGAATTCTTCAGCAGACCAAGGCTCTGGACTTACAGAAGGTGGAAGGAGCCAGAACTTTACGAAGAGGGAACAGGGGAAGTCTGGAGGGAGCCATTCGTTGACATATTTGACAGGGGAGATGAGCTAGTTGTCATAGCCGAGTTACCAGGAGTAAGGAAGGAGGATATAAAGGTCAGGGTCACTGAAGACAGCGTTTACATCGAAGCCATAGTAAGGAGAGAGAAAGAGCTCGAGGAGGAAGGAGCAGTTAGAGTTGAGAGATACTACAGCGGTTATAGGAGAGTAATTAGGCTTCCAGAGGAGGTTATACCAGAAAAGGCAAAGGCTAAATACAACAATGGTGTACTTGAGATAAGAATTCCAAAGAAGAACCCAACAAAGAAGGAAGGAGAGGGATTTGAAGTTAAGATCGAGTGACCTTACTTCTCTTCTCCAATTCTTGATCCGAAAATTTTATAAATCATGCAATTTTAGTAACCATTAGTAAAAAAATTAAGAGGTGATGCTAATGGTGGAGAAAAAGGAGATAAAGCTGAAGGTTGCTTCCGCTTATCAAAGGGATGTTGGTAGAGGGATTGTAAGAATTGATAGGAGAAGTATGAGAGAATTAGGAGTATCGCCAGGGGATGTTGTAGAGATTATCGGAACCAAGAATACCGCTGCTATCGTTTGGCCCGCTTATCCTGAGGATGAGGGCCTCGGAATAATCAGGATGGATGGTACCATTAGAAAGAATGCAGGGGTTGGCCTTGGGGATGAAGTTACCATAAGAAAAGCTGACGTTAAGGAAGCCAGAAAGGTAGTACTAGCCCCAACGGAGCCTATTAGGTTTGGAAGGGACTTCGTTGAGTGGCTTCACGAGAGGCTGGTAGGAAGGCCTGTAGTGAGAGGTGACTATATTAAAATTGGAGTTCTTGGCCAGGAGCTAACCTTTGTAGTTACTACAACTCAACCGAGCGGAGTTGTTCAAATAACAGAGTACACGGACTTTGATATAAGTGAAAAGCCAGTGAAAGAAGTTGAAAAGAGAATGACAACTGGAGTGACCTACGAGGATATAGGTGGACTAAAGGATGTTATCGAGAAGATCAGAGAAATGATAGAGCTACCATTAAAGCATCCAGAATTATTCGAAAAGCTGGGTATTGAGCCTCCTAAGGGTGTTCTTCTTTATGGTCCTCCTGGGACTGGTAAGACTCTCTTAGCTAAGGCCGTTGCTAATGAGGCTAATGCTTACTTTATCGCAATAAACGGGCCAGAGATAATGAGCAAATACTACGGAGAAAGCGAAGAAAGATTAAGGGAGGTGTTCAAGGAGGCCGAAGAGAACGCACCATCGATAATCTTTATTGATGAGATTGATGCAATAGCTCCAAAGAGAAGTGAGGTTACTGGAGAAGTTGAGAAGAGAGTCGTAGCCCAGCTACTTGCCTTGATGGATGGTTTGAAGGGTAGGGGTAAGGTTATTGTTATTGGGGCTACTAATAGGCCTGATGCTTTGGATCCTGCTTTGAGGAGGCCTGGGCGTTTTGATAGGGAGATTGAGGTTGGAGTGCCAGACAAGCAAGGAAGAAAAGAAATACTACAAATCCACACAAGAGGAATGCCAATAGAACCAGACTTCAGAAAAGAGGATGTACTTAAGATCCTTGAGGGGCTTAAAAAGGAAGGGAAGTTCAGGGATGTCATTGATAAGGCCATTGATAGGGTTATGAAGGTTAGCGAGGATGATATTCCTAAAGTGCTTAAGGAACTTAATGGTGAGCTATACGAGGAAGTTAGAACCAGATTAGTTGATCTATTACTTGAGGAATTGGCTGAGGTTACTCATGGTTTCGTTGGCGCTGACCTAGCAGCACTAGCCAGAGAAGCAGCAATGGCCGCACTTAGAAGGTTAATCAAGGAAGGAAAGATAGACTTTGAGGCCGAGACAATACCAAGAGAAGTCCTAGATGAACTTAAGGTAACTAGAAAGGACTTCTATGAGGCTTTGAAGATGGTTGAGCCTTCTGCTTTGAGGGAGGTCCTCATCGAAGTCCCAAACGTCCACTGGGATGACATAGGCGGATTAGAAGAAGTAAAACAAGAACTAAGAGAAGCAGTAGAATGGCCACTAAAATACCCAGAGGCCTTCAGGGCTTACGGGATCACACCTCCTAAGGGTGTTTTGTTGTATGGTCCTCCTGGGACTGGTAAGACTCTCTTAGCTAAGGCCGTTGCTACTGAGAGTGAAGCCAACTTCATAGCCGTTAGAGGCCCAGAAGTATTAAGCAAGTGGGTTGGCGAAAGCGAGAAGAACATAAGGGAAATCTTTAGGAAAGCAAGACAAGCTGCTCCAACCGTGATATTCATAGACGAAATTGATGCAATAGCCCCGAGGAGGGGAACAGATGTAAACAGAGTTACTGATAGGCTTATCAATCAATTACTCACAGAGATGGACGGAATCCAGGAGAATACGGGAGTTGTCGTTATTGCTGCTACTAATAGGCCTGATATTTTGGATCCTGCTTTGTTGAGGCCTGGGCGTTTTGATAGGCTTATTTTAGTTCCTGCTCCTGATGAGGAGGCTAGGTTTGAGATTTTCAAGGTTCACACTAGAAGCATGCCATTAGCCGATGACGTTGATTTAAGAGAATTAGCAAGGAGAACAGAAGGATACACAGGAGCAGACATAGCAGCAGTATGCAGAGAAGCAGCTATGATAGCTATGAGGAAGGCCCTTGAGAAGGGGATAATTAAGCCTGGGATGAAAGCTGACGAGATAAAGCAGAAGGCTAAAGTTACCATGAAAGACTTCGAAGAGGCACTGAAGAAGATAGGACCCTCAGTAAGCAAGGAGACCATGGAGTATTACAGAAAGATCCAAGAGCAGTTCAAGCAGGCTAGAGGATGAAGAACTAGAAGTTTTGTCAACCCTTTTCTAAAATTTTTAAGTTTTGGATTTAAGTTTGAGTTTAAAAGACCGAAAAGTATTTAACTTAGCCTAAGCATTCAGTCATGACAAAACTCCAGGAGGTGTCAAGAGATGACTGAGGAGCACGTTGTTTACATTGGAAAGAAGCCGGTTATGAACTATGTATTGGCCGTAATTACTCAGTTCCATGAGGGAGCCAAAGAGGTTAGCATCAAGGCACGTGGTAGGGCCATCAGCAGGGCCGTTGATGTAGCAGAAATAGTCAGGAACAGGTTCCTCAAGGATGATGTTGACGTTAAGGAAATCAAGATCGGAACTGAGGAGCTCCCAACAGCTGATGGGAGGACAACAAACACCTCAACCATTGAGATTGTTCTAGCTAGGAAAACTTGAATTTCATTTCCTTTCCTTTTCACTTTCACTTCTCTTAAACTTCTCAACTAGCTCGCTAAGAACTTCTTTAAATTTAAAAGCATCAACCCACTTTATCCCCATCTTCTCCGCCCATGTTAATATCCCAACATCTGCGGAGACTATTATCCCATCGATCTCTTTCGCGAGTAGTATAAGCTCGAAGTCTTCTTTACTGTCAAGAATACCCTCTCTCAAAGCTTTTCTATAATTTCTTCTAAGTTTTTGAATTATCTTGTCCACATTACTCGTGTCTATAACGCTCTCCCTCACGGCCTTTTCTGCAACCCTAAGCCCTTTATCTACCCTCCTCCTTATATCCTCTATAAGCTCATAAACTACAAATGCAGGTATTTTTATGTCGTGAACGTTGGGAGGCTTTTTTATTATGTACAACTCTATGTCTGGTGATACCTCTTCCTCCTCAACGAAATGCATAAGCTCGCGATATATCCCAGGAGGCATATAAAATTCAACTTTTCCAAACAGGTTTTCAGCGTAATGGAGGAAGGTCTTCATGGCTTCTGTTGGTGTTTCTCCAAATTTTTTCCTCACATCTGGATTTACGAATATGCTGGTATCTAGAACAAATTTAATCATAGTAATCACCTTCGTTATTATCTGTGGCCCGCCCGTAACACCCGCCCTCATCTAAGCCCTCGGCAAAATTGGGCGGGCTAACCCAGACGGGCCTGTGCCCGGCCAGGGTTACCCCCGGTCACGGCACTCCGTGACGCGGAAGGCGCCTCCCGAGGGGACCTCGCTAAGGCCGGGCTGTCGCCCCCGCGTCGCACCTGGCCTCATTAAGCTCGGCCAAGCCCTCGCTTGCGGGGGCATTGTAAAATTACATCTTAAGCATTTATAATGTTGACCTCAGGTAATTATCACTTGAAGTTATAGAAAATTTTATATAAAATAATGACTAAATTACGTACGGTGTTGCTCAGTGACAAGGCTACGGATGGTAATAGTACTAGTTACATTATGGATAGCAATGTCAGCTAACCTTGCAGTAGCAAATGAAAAGGTATTAATAGAAAGAGTAACTCCCGGAGTAAAGACCGAGTACTGGACCTTGGAAAAGATAGAGCTGCAAACGATTCACTATGGTCCGTGGCAAATAGCGGCAATTAATCATTGTCAAGGTTCATCTGCAACTTGTTCTGTCTCAAAGGAAGTCCAATATTGTACATCTGTATCAATATCTGGGAGTGTAAAAGTTGGCATTGAAGTAATAGAGTCCGAATTAGGCTTTGAAATTGGAAGAAGAACATATTGCGAATCAACGGAATGCAGTGTTACATGTCCCGGCAATACCGATGCAGTTCTAGAGTGGAGGTATGTAAAACCTGTAAAAGCGATAATTCAAAGGAAACACATTGTATACCCTGATGGACATGAGGAGTTAGGGGAAAGAACCTATGCTTATGTGGTGTTACCTATGGCTCCAGAATGTAGATCATACTGTAAACAGGTTGGGTGAAGAGAATGAAGAAGGTATTAATGGCTTTGTTCTTACTACCTTTTATCCTCCTATTATTAATTGGTGATCAAGAGGTTCCGCAGAAGCGATCAACAATTTCAGAACCAACAGATTGGGGAAAATTTGTAGCTCCTATGATGGGTTACGTTTACGGGACGCCGGAAAAAGATGAGACTCTTTACGTCATGATATACTGGTGCTATCCGAAGAAGTACGTAAACGGATCACTGGCCATAGGACTATCCTCTCTAATGGAAATATTTTCCTCCGCATCTTACAATGGAAGGCACGTTCCGGTATTTTACAGGGGGTATTTAGGACTAGCCGTCCCGATAAACGTCTCTCGCTTTCCCGTACTTTTGGATGCTAAGTACATAGATGCCACAGTATCTGTTCATTTAATGAGGAACTATAATGAGAGCATAGTTAAGGTGTACATGGGAAACTGGACGCTAGAAACCGGGAAGCTTCCCAAGATGATGCCAAACATAACATCGTACACCCTTGAGAGTATCGAGTTTACAAGGAATTGGATAGTTACTTACAAATTCGGCCTATATAACCCGTATAATGTAACTATTAAGTTCCTCAATATATCGTTTGAGCTTCCTGGAATTAAAGTTCTCAACATCACCGTTTACAATGCTTCAACTTTTTATGGTGTAAATGAGACGACAAAGGTTAATGATTTCTCAATTCCTCCAGGAGAGTCGAGATATTTTGTCATTACCCTCTTAAATGACCCGGAAGTTAACTTCTTCCTAAGGCCTAAGATCGAATATCTAGTCGGTTCAGAAAAGTATATAATGCCGGGACCACCATTTCAGCTAACGTATCTAAAAAAAGAATGTTGGGTTAATATGAAGAAGAATTAAGAGGGAAAGTTTGATGTTTCCTCGTTGCTTTTCATTATCTTCTTCCTGTACTCCTCGTACTTCTTTCTAGCTTCTTCGGCCTTTTCCTTATCTCCGAGGTATTCATAAGCTTCGGCCACATGCTTCCACCACATCGGGTCTTCTTCGGCCTCCTTTAGGCAATATTCAAGGAACTTTTGATAAGCTTCTTTGGCCAAATCTTCCTTTCCTAACTTCTTTGCTATGTTTCCTACATCCTCCCAGAAGACGCCTTCTTCCTGGGCTTCGCCCATATAGTACTCAAGGGCCTTTTCCCAAGCTTCTCTGGCTTTCTCCTCATCTCCGAGCTCTTCATAGAGCTTAGCAACATCCTCCCAGAACCAAGGTTCTTCCTGGGCGTACCTCTCTAGGGCTTTTGCCGCTCTCTCCATATCTCCGGCTTTCTTCCAATACTCGTGGGCCTCCTTTAGGTAGTAAGTATCTTTTTCTTTCTCGTAGAGCTTTTCATAAAGCTCAGCGGCCTTAGCGTAATCTCCAGCTTTTTCATAGGCCCATGCTGCACTTTCAAGCCATCCAAGCTTTAAGTACATTTCTGCTGCTTTCCGATAATTTCCTTCTTTCTCGTATTTCCTAGCTGCTTGCTTGTACCTACCCATCATTTCTAACTTTTCAGCACTCCTGAACCTATCGGCGATCGTTAAGTCTGGTTCGCTTATATACCATATTCCAAAAGCAGCAACTATTATAAAGAATACTATTATTCCACCGACAATTCCAAGCTTCTGCCATGTAATGGAGAGGTAAGTTCCGTAGGCCGAGATGGCCGTGAAGGGAAGGAGCAAAAGAGCGTACTTCCAGCTTTCCGCGTATATAGTTAGTGCCAGGAAGAACCCTAACATTAAAGTTAACCCTAGAAATCCTAGACTGAGCACAATTCTTACAAGCATGGTAAGTCCCCATTTCCAGATTATAAACCCTGCAATTCCAAGTATTATCACTATGAAAAGGCCTATGTAGAGCTTCAACTTATCCATCCTTCCACCTCCAACAGGAACTTTTTATAGGAAGGCTTTGGTGTATAAAGCCAGGGATTATTTTTTCCAACGACTCTATGGCATGGAACTATAATTGGGTAGGGATTCCTTTTCATCGCTCCTCCAACAGCTATTGGGGACGTTTTTAGAGCTTTTGCCACCTTGCCATACGTTATTACCTCCCCCCTTTTAACATTTTTCACGAGCCAGGAGTACACCTTAATTTCGAACCTCGTTAATCCTTCTAACGAAAGTTCCTCAAATCCCTTTTCGTTACCAATTTTACCTTTTAAAACATCAAAAACTAAGTCAGGGTATCGTGACTTCTCTTCAAGTAGGTTCACTTTTACACCTCTTGATTTGAGATGTGATGTAACCCTAGATAGCTGATCCTTAAGAAACTCGAGACCATCTAAAGAGTAAGCAATTCCCTGAATTTTTTCTTCCCATACCACTCCAATTAGTATTTCCCGGCCAAGGATCTTGAACGTTTTATAAGTTAACATAATCTCCACCCTTTAAATGCTCCCATCCGAGGATTGGTAACCTCTCCATTTTATCTTCCCTTTTAATATACACTCCCTCACCCTCCTCAACTCTCCCTATGATCGTAAAGTCGAAGCTTATATTACCTAGGTTTTCCTTCGGGATTGTAAATACTAGCTCAAACTCTTCGCCGCTTGCGAGGGCTATTTTAATGGGATCTTTAACGATTTCCCTTACTTCTTCATTTACTGGTATTTTATCCTCATCTATAACTATTCTGACGTTGCTACTCCTTGCTATTTCCCAAAGCTCCTTTGAAAGCCCGTCGCTTATGTCTATAGCGGAGTTCGCATAGTTTGAGAGCTCAATACCTTCCCTTTCTCTGGCCTTAGGATTTTTAGCTTTCTCTAAAATTTTTGGTGGGATTTCTTCTCCCTTTAACCAAAGTAAAAGGGCCGTTAATGGCCTTCCCAATTCTCCCGTTACGCATACTAAGTCTCCTGGCTTGGCATTACTTCTGAGGAGTAACCTACTCCCTCTTCCTATGGCCCCTCCATCGATTATGATTTCTCTAGCTTCATTCGTATCTCCACTTACTATCTTCACTCCATACTCCTTTGCTCCCTTGTTGATACCTTTAGCTATTCCTCTTAATGTCTTCTCATCTGTATTTTCAGGAACGCCAAGAGAAAAGAAGAACGCTAGTGGTAATCCTCCCATAGCAGCTATGTCACTAACATTCATCGTGACAACTTTTTTCCCTGCTTCTTCTGGTGTCATAAAATCGGGCACGTCGGTTCTCCATACTAGCATGTCGGATGTGACTAACAACCAAGAATCGTTGAATCTTACAAAGCCAGCATCGTCTCCTAAAGCATGATTATCAAACTCCTCAATGAACATCCTTATTATTTCCGATTCTCTCATCTTTGTCACCTGTATCTAAAGCTTAACCTTTATATTCTTAATCAAGTGTCAGTTTTAATTGGTGGGGAGGATGAATGAGGCCACGTTAGAGGCATACGTTCCATACTTTAAGGCTATTGTTATTGGAATAGCAATAATTTACTTCGTCTACATACTATTAAACAGGGAGAAGTTTAAGGTTGCTAAGACAGTAGCGATCTCAGCAGTTATGGCCGCGTTGGTTACCGCGATGACAATGGTAATAAGGATCCCTATCCCTGCATCTCAGGGTTACCTTAACTTTGGAGATATAATGATAATGCTTACATCTGTTCTCTTCGGGCCGCTTGTTGGTGGATTTGCTGGAGGTGTTGGATCGGCATTTGCTGATCTGTTAGGTTATCCATCTTGGGCCCTATTTACACTTGTAATAAAGGGAACTGAGGGGATAATAGTTGGATACTTCTCCAAAGGAGAGGCAAATTATGGTAAAATTCTCCTGGGAACAGTCCTTGGTGGTAGTGTTATGGTAATAGGGTACGTAAGCGTAGCTTATGTACTGTATGGGCCAGCCGGAGCGATTGGCGAGTTATACAATGACATAGTCCAGGCCGTTTCAGGTATAGTTATCGGAGGGGGGCTTGGATATATACTTAAGAAGAGGCTCGGGAATATGTTGGCCCTATTCTAATTCCTCTTTTATTTCGGGTAGTTCTTTTAGCACCTTTTCCCACTCCAGCTCCTTTAGAAGTGGTTCTATTGATATCCTCTTTGATGCTTTCTTTAGTTGTCCTAAATATTTTGAATCAGCTATTATTGCGTCGCTTCCTAACTCTTCTATATAGTATACCTTCATCTTAAGCATTCCTATCATTTCTTCTGACAGATACTTCTTGAACTCAGGCCCGACTAATATTAAATCAGGCTCGAACCCTTCTTCCTTCAACTCACTTATTGTGGAAGTTAACAAATCTATTATGTGCAGAGAGACATTATTTTTGTTCGACATTCTTTTTCCTCATGATTTAATTACTCGCTAAAACTTATATAAATTTGGGAAGAGAAAAAGGAAACTACTTGAGAATTCCTAAGCTCTTATTTGTCTTCTTTATGCTATCCCACTTATCTGCTAGTTCAAACATGGCCCTTATTGCATCTATGTTCTCAGGAATTACGTCGCTCTCCTGGTGAACGGCCTGGATGTAGAATAATCTATTCCCTTTTATGTTTATGCTTTCCTTCCAAACGGCTATCTCGTATAGGTTATTCCATTCCCTGTGCAGATCTCTTGCGAACTCTATTATTTGGGCCGTGCTATCGAAGCCCTTCTCCTTCTCAAAGAGCAGGACCCTTGTCGTGTTCTCAAATATGTCAATTACATCATCCTTAGTTAGAGGTTTCTTCAGCTCTACCATAACTGAGTGAACATGCATAAGGGTTGTTGGAACTACAAATGCCATAGTTTCTATGTTTATTGGAATTACAGTTTGAACATCAGGTCCGTGGTGTGAGGGAACTTCAACTGTTGGTTTTATAGCATTTATCGGACCTCTCTTTGTATCATTTGGATCAGCAGCTCTCCTTATCATAACCGCGTAGACGTAATCAGCGTACTCTCTGATTGCGCTCAGGGTTCTAACTAATCCCGTGGTGTTACATGAGACAACTCTAACGTAGTTCTTTCCAAGTGCTGCCTCATAATTTGCTTGAGCAACGAAGGATACCTCTGCGACATCAGCTTTTTCTCCCCCTTGAAATATCGCCTTTACACCGGCTTTTTCATAAAGGGGCTTATTTTTAGCTCCTATTCCTCCCGGGGTTGCATCCACTATTATATCAACTTTCTCAAGCAAATCATTAAGCGTTCCGGCAACTTCGAATCCTTCCTTTTCAAACCTTGGGATGAATTCTTCACTAGCTGCGTATACGGGAATTCCGAGTTCTTTAGCCCTGTAAGCTTCAAAATCAGGCTTAGTTTTTGTAATACCGATTAACTCCATGTCATCTTGCTTTGTCACTGCATAAGCAACTCTCTTTCCTATCGTTCCATACCCATTCACTCCAACCTTTACCTTCATGTTCCCACCGAATTCTATCTTTTTTGGAGGTATCTCTTAACTATTTTGTCGGGATAATTTTTAAAAGCCCAGGAAGATAGGTAAGGGCGGTGGGGGGAAGATGAGAATAAAGGGGGTTGTTCTGAGCTATAGGAGAAGTAAAGAAAATCAACATACAAATGTCATGATAATTAAGCCTCTCGACATAAACAGTAGAGAAGAGGCCTCAAAGCTAATTGGAAGGCTAGTCGTTTGGAAGAGTCCTAGCGGAAAAGTTCTAAAGGGTAAAATAGTTAGGGTTCATGGAACAAGAGGGGCCGTAAGGGCTAGATTTGAAAAGGGGCTTCCTGGACAGGCCCTGGGAGATTACGTTGAGATAATCTGATCATTCTCTTTTCTTTCGGTGGTTAATTTGGAATTGATCGAAGTTCAAGAAGGGAAGGCTAAAATTTTGATCCCTAAAGCCGAGAGTATATATGATTCTCCAGTATTTTACAATCCGAGAATGGCGTTAAATAGAGACATAGTCGTTGTTCTTTTGAATATCTTGAATCCCAAGATAGTTCTGGATGCGTTATCAGCTACTGGGATTAGAGGAATCAGGTTTGCCCTGGAAACTCCCGCGGAAGAAGTTTGGCTAAATGACATAAGTGAGGATGCCTACGAGTTAATGAAGAGGAATGTTATGTTAAATTTTGATGGAGAACTTAGGGAGAGTAAAGGAAGGGCAATTCTGAAGGGAGAAAAAACTATAGTAATAAATCATGATGATGCAAATCGCTTAATGGCCGAAAGACATAGGTATTTCCATTTTATAGACTTAGATCCTTTCGGTTCTCCCATGGAATTCCTGGATACTGCTTTAAGAAGTGCAAAAAGAAGGGGTATCCTTGGAGTTACAGCTACGGATGGCGCTCCGCTCTGTGGAGCCCATCCAAGGGCCTGTCTGAGAAAATACTTAGCCGTTCCACTCCGTGGGGAACTATGCCATGAGGTTGGTACAAGGATACTAGTAGGGGTAATAGCTAGATACGCCGCTAAATATGACCTTGGAATAGACGTTATCTTGGCTTACTATAAGGATCATTACTTTAGAGCTTTCGTTAAATTAAAAGATGGGGCCAGGAAAGGAGATGAAACCCTAGAAAAATTAGGTTATATTTACTTCGATGATAAAACTGGAAAGTTCGAGCTGGAGCAAGGGTTTTTACCTACAAGGCCGAATGCATATGGTCCCGTTTGGCTAGGGCCCTTAAAAGACGAGAAGATAGTTAGTAAAATGGTTAAAGAGGCCGAAAGTTTAAGCTTAGCCAGGAAGAAACAGGCCCTAAAATTGCTCAAAATGATAGATCAAGAACTTGATATTCCCCTATTTTATGATACTCATGCAATAGGGAGAAGGCTAAAAATTGAAACAAAGAAGGTTGAGGAGATAATAAGCGCATTAAGAGAGCAGGGATATGAAGCTACAAGAACTCACTTTTCTCCAACAGGAATAAAAACTAGTGCCCCCTATGAAGTCTTTATCGAGACCATAAAGAGAATCTAACGATTTCGGCTCCATTCAAATAGTGTCGTCGCTAGGAACCCTATGAGAAAACTCAATATTATTGGAATCTTATCGTATAAGGCAAATGCTAACGCAAATCCTCCCGCAAGTCCTGCTATTAACGCTGCTTCTTTTTTCATATTTCTAAATCCAAAGTAGCCCGATATAAAAACGAAAATTATAGTTAATAAAAAGAGGATATCTCTGCTATTCACTCTCTAGCCACCTCCCAACTACCGGTTTACCCCAATATATATAGCTTATATCATACTGTAGATCTAGGTCTTTTACGATTTCCTTAACCTTCTCGACTTCTTCTTCCCTAACCAAGGCGAAGATACCCTTTCCAAGCATTATCATTGAAGATGGTAGGGAGATTTCTCTGTCTATTTCATTCGCTATCTCGATCAAATCCTCACTCATGAGTCCAGTTTCAACTGCAAAACTTCGTGCCTCCTTCATTAATGTTTCTGGTCTTGGATCTCTGAGTAAATTCTCAAGTGCCTGCTTTCCAGCGATCTTTATTTTTTCAACGACTTCACTGTCTAAGACTTTTCTTGTTTCCAGTTTTCCAATTGAGATCGTTAGAACTTTGAATCCCTCCACAAGTATATTATCAACAACGGCTACCCCAGGGCCTCCCTCCTTTATCCTTATCTCGATCCCACCAGCTAACTGGGCAACGATATCTCCTAGTCCTCCCTTATGGATTACCTCTGCTTCATGGGCTATCCTTGAAGCTGAAAGAAGGGTACCTCCAAATTTGTAGGATAACCCAAGGGCCGTTCCTAGGGCTCCTCCTGCACTGTTTCCATAGCCATGACCTGTTGGATAATCAAAGTATTGCCAAACCTCTACTTCACCTATGTAATCCTCTGGCAATATTTTTTCAATTACATGATATGTTATTCTAGCATCTTCTTTTTTAACGGGCTCTCCGTTGAATGCTACATGTACATGCTTCTCTAGGCTTTCTTCAAAGCTTATAAATACATTTGTTCCCTTACTTAAGTTGATTCCAGCTCCGAGAGATCCAGAATTCTGGGGATCTTCTCGTATTATTGGAACGAAAAATGCAGTTATATGCGCTGGTACGAACGCTCGAATTAGCATTCTCCTTACCCCCCTAGTATTGTCTCGATGAGCTTTGCCTTTTCAATGGCTTCCCTTAGATGTTTAGTTGTTACTTTGGTATATATTTGAGTCGTTGAGAGGTTTGCATGGCCCAGGAGTTCCTGAATTATCCTTATATCTACTCCCCTTTCCAGCATGTGAGTTGCGAAGCTATGCCTTAGTTGATGGGGTGTTACGTTAAGTCCGACCTTCTTTCCGTACTTCTTTACTAGCATCCACACAGTTTTAGGGGATAGTTTATCTTTTCTGTTTCTTCTTTTTTCAACGAAAAGGTATGGACTGTTATCTTTTCTCGTTTTTAGATACCTTTCTATCTCAAATAATAGAGTCTTTGAAATCGGTATCACCCTATCTTTTCCTCCCTTTCCTCCTCTCACTATTAAAAAGCTCTTTTCGAAGTTTACATCTTCGATCTTTAAATTGCAAAGCTCTGAAACTCTTAAGCCTGCTCCATATAGCAATAGGAGGATTAATTTGTCCCTAAGGTTATCTGCTACACTTACAATTTTCTTAACTTCATCCTCGGTTAGACTTTTTGGCAAGCTCTTTGGTATTTTTGGATTTTTGAGTTTTTCTGCTTCAGAATCTAGTCCCTCAAACTTGAAATAAGACTTTAAAGCCTGAATAACGAGATTTAAGCTTCTTATTGAGTATCCACTTTTCCTGAGCTTTGCAAGGAATTTTAACGCATCTCTTGCCGTTGGTGAGTAACCCTCTTCAAAAAATTTTGAGAGATAGTAGGTGTACATGCGTATCGTGTTTTTGCTTTTCCCTTCAAGTTCTAGGTATGTTGCAAATTCCTCTAGTATATCACTGTTCACTATCTCCTCCCTCTCCTTCACTATCTATTTCTGGAATTATCTCCTCTATGCTTTCGATTACTTCTTCTTTCTCTTCCTTTATCTCCTCTTCTTTCATTTGGCTCTCCGTTAATTTAAGTGATAGATAAACCGTTCTAAGTAACTCCTCTATGAGCTTTTCATCCTCTGCATATATGTACCCTTGCCCTACTATAACTTTTCCTGCTAAATTTAGCGTTTTGACAGCTTTGCTAAACAGTTCTTCCTCTGGTAGTTTTACTCCAGGGAACAGCTCTTCCCATTTCTTTTTTAGATTGTAGACTTTTGGTCTTTTCTTTAATGTGTCTGTAAGTCTTGAATTTTCGGCCTCTAATCTTTTGATCTCATTCTGAAGTTCCAAATACTTACTCTCAGCTTCTTCCAGTTTTTTCAAAAGTTCGTTCCTTTCTTTTTCAACTTCTTCGAATTTACCCTTTAGATCTAAGTAGTCCTTTCTAAGTTCCATGTACTCTGGAAGCCTTTGTAACGTCTTAAGCCCCGCCCTTACTAAAGCGTTCTTTAACTCTTTCCTTACGAGCTCTACATCTATATGCTCTAAATCATGACCAAGGGGAAGTTTCATCCTCTCTATGTGCCCTACCATTTCACTTAATTCATTGAAGAGCTTCTCCGCTAATTCCCTTCCAACCCTATCGGCATCGGTTGCTATGATAAGCAAGTCAGCCCCAGCTGCTGCACTTTTTGCTATCTCTATGTTTGTAGTCGGGATTATGGAGGAAATCGTTATATTATATTCACTTCCCAATGCTAATCCTTGAAGGGCTTTACTAATTACTTCAACATCGCTAGCCCCTTCTACGAGGATCCTAACGTCGACGATCGTCATGTCTTTTCCCTCCTATTACGCTTCGATTTTTCCTAATTAAAGGTTGCTGGGAAATAACTGAAGGTAATATCCATAATTGAATATATGCCGAAAATTATATAAGCATAGCTGAGGGCTGGATTAGCGAGGTGACGATCATGCCGAGGAACATTGTAGTTGAAGAAATCGTTAGAACTCCTGTAGAGATGCAGAAGGTTGAGCTGGTAGAAAGAAAGGGGGTAGGACACCCCGATAGTATAGCTGACGGTATAGCTGAGGCCGTTAGTAGGGCCCTCAGCAAGGAGTACATTAAAAGGTATGGGATTATATTGCATCATAATACTGATCAAGTGGAGGTCGTCGGTGGGAGAGCTTACCCAAGGTTTGGGGGAGGAGAGGTCGTTAAACCTATTTATATTCTCTTATCTGGTAGAGCTGTTGAACTCGTCGATCAGGAGCTGTTTCCCGTCCACGAGGTTGCAATAAGGGCCGCTAAAGATTACTTGAATAATACAATAAGACATTTGGATGTTGAGAATCATGTTGTAATAGATTCAAGGATAGGCCAAGGGAGCGTCGATCTAGTTAGCGTTTTTAATAAAGCTAAGGAGAATCCAATACCACTAGCTAATGATACCTCGTTTGGAGTGGGTTTTGCTCCATTGACCGAAACTGAAAGGTTGGTTTTGGAAACGGAGAGATTGCTGAACAGCGAGAAGTTTAAGAAGGAGCTTCCTGCCGTTGGAGAAGATGTTAAAGTCATGGGCCTTAGAAAAGGGGATGAGATAGACCTTACTATAGCCGCTGCAATAGTTGACAGTGAGGTTTCTGGACCGAAAGAGTACTTAGAAGTTAAAGATAAGATAAGAGAGGCCGTTGAGGAGCTTGCTAGTGATGTTACATCGAGAAAGGTGAACGTTTACGTTAACACAGCTGATGATCCTGACTCTGGTATATTTTATATAACTGTAACTGGGACGAGTGCTGAAGCGGGTGATGATGGCTCCGTTGGAAGGGGTAACAGGGTTAATGGCTTAATAACTCCAAATAGGCACATGAGCCTTGAAGCGGCCGCTGGTAAGAATCCAGTTAGTCACGTTGGTAAGATATACAATTTACTTGCGATGTTCATAGCGAACGAGATAGCTGAAACCCTCCCAGTTGAAGAAGTCTACGTTAGGATATTAAGTCAGATAGGAAAGCCGATAGATCAGCCGTTAATTGCTAGCATTCAAATAATTCCAAAACAGGGACATAGCGTTAAGGAGTTTGAAAAGGATGCATACGCCATAGCCGACAATTGGCTTGCAAACATAACTAAGATACAGAAGATGATCTTGGAGGGTAAGGTTAGCGTGTTCTAGCTTATTATTCCATGCTTTTTTAAGTACTCTTCTATGTCTTTCACTTCTTCCGGATAAAGCTGGAAGACCCTTTTATTGGAGTGGGGAACGTTATTTATTATTCCTCTTATTTCATCCTTGCTTACTCCGAGCATATGAATTGAATCCTTAAGAGCCCTGGGGACTGTTTTCCTCCTATGTTGAAAGAGGGCTTTAACGAGATTCTCATTTAGGACTATCTTGTCTTTCCTGGGTTCAATTAGAACTAAGGCCGAATCAACTTTTGGCCTTGGATAGAATGCTCCCTTCCCTATTTTCATTACTATCTCAACGTTTCCCAGGGCTTGGGCCATCAATGATAGTCTTGAATAGTTCCTGCTCCCTGGCTTTGCCACCATTCTTAAGGCAAATTCAAGTTGGTACATCACGACGGCCCTTTCGAAGTCCGTTTTCAGCAACTTAAATGTGAACGGCGATGATATCTTATATGGAATATTGGAGACAACCTTGTTAAATTTCGGCCATTCTACTCTCACGGCATCTCCTTGAATTATTTTAACATTGTTCCAGCTGTATTCTTTTTTTAGGATTTCTATGATCTTTTGATCAATCTCTATCGTATAGACCTTCTTAGCTCTCTTAGCAAGCTCATCCGTTAGAAAGCCCAAACCCGGACCAACTTCTAAGATGACATCATTCTCATTAACGTTGGCCGTCTCAATGGCCTTTTCAATAACATCTTCAATAATCAAGAAATGTTGTCCTATTGAATCTCTTGGCCTTATTCCATATTTAGAAAGAAGGAAAAATAAACGATCCCTCATTTTACTCCCTGAATATCCTGGTTGGACCAACAAAGATTTTGTATTTATCCTTATCCTGGAGCTCATCCAATATTCTCCTTGCTATCATTTTAACGGGATCTGGCAACCCTTTTACCCTCTTTTTTAGGTCTTCAAAGTTTTCAAAGGGTTTTTTCTCCCTCTCTTCAATTATGCTCCACATGTGCTTTTTTCCTATCCCTGGAAGTAACTCTAAGCTATGTAACCTATTAGTTATCGGAGGGGCCACATTAAAGAACTTCACAAACCTCTCCTCGTTCTTTTTAATTATCTCTTCCAATATATAAGGTAATTCTGCTTTAGCGGTGTCTGTTAAATCGTCGTAACTAAGTTTTCTATTGATCATGCTAATTTTATCTCTTTCCCCTTTCCCTATGAAAATCCTCTCATAAAGCATTAAATCAGTTTTTGGCGTAACCTCCAGTAGTGTGAATGCCTTTTCTCCAATGACTTGAGCTACAGGTTTACCCAAATATTGGCCAGTTTCCAAATCGGGATAACCATTTGGAAGGTAATCTAACACGTAAGCATACTCCTCGTACTCAGCATGTCTCTTTTTTCTCATACTTGGATGATAAGGATGTCTGCGGTAATAATTCATAATTCACCCCCCAGATTTTATAGCTCCCAGGGTTTTAATACTTTTAACCTCCTCCTTTTCCGAAGTATTTAAATATAAGTAGTCGCACTTAGATATGGATTTAAAAGGGGGTGAAAGCATGGTCGACTGGAAACTCATGCAGGAAATTATCGAAGCTCCTGGAGTTTCCGGATATGAACATTTGGGGATAAGGGATATCGTCGTTGATGTACTAAAGGAAGTTGCAGACGAGGTCAAAGTTGACAAATTGGGAAACGTGATAGCACACTTTAAAGGCTCCTCTCCCAGGATAATGGTTGCGGCCCATATGGATAAAATAGGGGTTATGGTAAACCATATAGACAAAGATGGCTACCTCCACATAGTTCCAATTGGGGGTGTCTTACCTGAAACTTTAGTGGCTCAGAGAATAAGATTCTTCACGGAGAAGGGCGAAAGGTATGGAGTAGTGGGAGTTTTGCCCCCTCACCTGAGAAGGGGGCAGGAAGATAAGGGAAGTAAAATAGATTGGGATCAAATAGTCGTCGATGTAGGGGCCTCCAGTAAAGAAGAAGCTGAAGAAATGGGGTTCAGAGTTGGAACCGTTGGAGAATTCGCTCCAAACTTTACTAGGTTAAATGAGCACCGCTTTGCAACCCCTTATTTAGATGATAGGATATGTCTCTATGCGATGATAGAGGCCGCTAGACAACTCGGGGATCATGAAGCAGATATCTACATAGTTGGTTCAGTCCAGGAAGAAGTTGGACTTAGAGGAGCGAGGGTTGCAAGCTATGCGATAAATCCAGAGGTTGGAATTGCTATGGATGTTACCTTTGCAAAGCAACCACATGACAAGGGTAAGATAGTTCCAGAGCTAGGGAAAGGCCCAGTCATGGACGTTGGCCCTAACATAAACCCGAAGCTTAGGGCGTTTGCGGATGAGGTCGCTAAAAAGTATGAGATACCCCTCCAAGTTGAACCTTCTCCAAGACCTACTGGGACGGATGCTAACGTGATGCAGATAAATAGGGAGGGAGTTGCAACGGCCGTCTTAAGTATTCCAATAAGGTACATGCACAGTCAGGTTGAGTTAGCGGATGCAAGGGATGTGGACAATACAATAAAGCTAGCTAAGGCCCTCTTGGAGGAGCTTAAGCCAATGGACTTCACTCCGTGATGGGAAATGATAGTTATAGTTCCAATAGGGGAAGTTCCCGGGATGTTTTATCTTTTCTTCAAAATTTTTTAGGTGGATTTTACGCCAAATATGGAATAGAGGTTAAGCTCGTTGGGGGATTATCGCTTTCAAAGTTCTATTATGCATTTGATGCCGAGAGGAATCAGTTCTTAGCTAGGCATTTTCTACCAGTTCTATCTTATATAAAGAAGGATTTTAACGCTAGAGCAGCCTTAGGAATAGTCAACGTCGATATTTATGAGCCTGGTTTTAATTTTATCTTTGGATTAGCTCATCCTGGGTTGAAAGTAGCGGTAGTATCCCTCTATCGTCTTTATCCCGAATTCTATGGTAATCCTCCGGATAGGAAGTTACTAAAAGAGAGGGCCCTCAAAGAGGTCATGCATGAGCTTGGTCATGTATTTGGCCTAGGTCACTGTCCCAATCCAAAATGCGTTATGCACTTCTCTAACTCTATAATAGATACTGACATAAAGTCCTGGATGTACTGCGAAAGTTGTTTAAGAAAACTTGAGAAAAATCTAGCGAGGAGCCATGTATGAAGTTGAGCTAAAGGGATATGCAAATGATGAGATATTTGAAAAAGTTAGGGAGACCTTTGAGTTCATGAGGAAGGAGATCCATGAAGATATCTACTATCAGCATCCCTGCAGGGATTTTTCAAAAACGGATGAGGCCCTTAGGATTAGGATAAAAAGGTTTAACGGCCATAATGAGGTATTCTTAACTTACAAAGGGCCTAAGATCGATGAAAAATCAAAGACAAGGCTTGAAATTGAGGTGGAAATTCAGGAGGATGTTGATAAGTATTTTGAGCTTCTTGATCGTCTAGGATTCAAGGAAGTCCTTAAGGTAGTCAAAACGAGGGAGAAGTACTACGTTGAGAAGGGAGTTACAATAACGTTAGATGAGGTTGAAGGCCTAGGGAAATTTATTGAGATCGAGACCCTAGTAAAAGAAAAGGATGAGATACCTGAGGCCGTTGAGAAACTAGAAAAAATACTTAGGGAACTTGGGGTTGAAAAGTTCGAAAGGAGGTCTTACTTGGAGCTTCTCCTCGAAAAGCGTACTGAATTAAATATATAGTGTTCTGGTTTCATTTTCCTTGACCATTTTTAATTTCCCAATTGCTGAATGGATTAAGCTTAGCAATATGCATGAGCTTTCCGAAGTTTAAGCCCGAATGCTTGAAGAGGAAGTTACCGTTTCTCAGAAAGTCACCACTACTTTTAGTGTCAGGGTAGTTAAAATTCCTCCATAGAGCTTTAAGTGTACTTAGAGACACGTTCATTTTCTATTACCCATACGATTCTGGCAATCTCTCAGAGATGAGGGCTAAAGATAGGCTTAGCACTCCCATCATGAGAACTAGAGTTAGAACTATCCACCAATAGTTTCCGTAGAGTACACCTTCTCTCATGAGTTCTATCATGTAGCTCCCCCAGTTAACTCCTGGGGAGAGTCCGAAAAATCCCAGGATTGATACTAAACTTATCGTCTTGGCAATAATAAATGTGACATGCCTCAAAGAGAATTCTAGAACAGGTTTCAAAATATGCCTCCTAATTATCCAGTTTTCATCAGCTCCCAGGGATATGCTTGCTTTAGTGTATTCCATCGCTCTTTCTTTCAGCGTTATGCTCTTGATCGATTTTGCAAACCTACCGACGCTAAGTATGGTTAAGATAAGAACGAAGTCTATGGTTGAAATATTAACATTATATCCAATTCCCTGAGTTGATACAAGCCACACGAGGATCATGAAGAATGGTAGCATTGGTGTGGAGGCAATAACCTCTAAAATAAAGTCGATTAGCTTATTATATGCTGAGGCAATCCCAATTATAATTCCAAATATGAGCATTGACCCGCCTATTAGAAGTGTTAGGAGTATCGTGTTATTCGTTCCAGCGATAAACCCTACCCACATATCCCTTCCATATTTGTCGGTTCCGAATATGCCATAGCAGTTTCCCTTGATTACTATCCTAATAGTTTTATTGGTACCATTAATTTTGAAGATGTACTTACCTTTCAGAACCTCCAAATCTTTGTATGATGAAAATAACAGAAAGGTTGCCGTTTTGAGTGCTGCTTTTTGTGGAGGGATGTTCAGTTGAGAAACTATTGAGTACTTTCCGTATATGTTTAGGGAGATTTCCTCTTTTTTTGGAAGTCTGAGCTTTATAATCCTACCATCTGGCCTTACTATAGTAACAACTGCACCTGAAGCATTATAAAAGATGACATCGTTGGGCCTATCCTCAAATTTATGTACATATATTATGTTTCCCTCTCCGATAAGTTCTGTCGTTCTAGTTTTATCGGTAATGTAACAAAACCATATAGGATATGCAGATTTAGGATTTTCACTCCAATAATTTGCATTGTTCCAATTCTTAATGTCTTCGCTCTTGATGGAGATGTTTGCGATAGTGATGAATGCTATTAGGAATGCTAGGGTTATTAGTCCAGCTTTCCTTTTAACCTTCATTTTAGCTCACCCTTGGATCAAGCATTCCTTTGATGAGCTCTAGAAATATAGAAACCGCCAGCTGAATCGTTAAGATCGTTATTGCAACGACAAAAAATAGGTGGTAGTTGAACTGGACTATTACTCCATACGGTGGGACTATCTTCCTGATAAAGCTCTGCTTTAATAGCGATCCTAGTCCTCCAAGGCCGAACAGGACGTCAATCACCATGAAGTCCGTGAATAGCTCTCCAAATTTATAGAAACTGAAGGAGCTGAGCGTTATTGAAATATTTCTTAAAGCGTGTTTCCACAAAATAACCCTATCCGGCAATCCTTTTCCTTTATCTGCCCATATATATGGCTTATTCATCTCTTTTGAGATTTCGTGAGATATCAAGTCTGCAATCTCCCAAATGTAAATAAGCGTTAGGGTCGTTATGGGGAGGATGTAGCGCTTAATTGAGAAGCCAGTTGCAATGTCTGAGACAGAAAGGATGTTTAACTTTGTCACGAATATCAATATTAGCAGGACTCCAAGCCACCAGGAGGGAACACCATTAAAGAATCTAGATAGAATATCAAGCTTTTTGTCTCCTCTAAATTTTAGTCCTATTAACGTTCCAATGAGTAGGGCCATTGCAAAGGAGAATGCCATTATTCCAAGGGTTAGCCCTATTGCCCTCATCAAGTTTAAATTAGGGGTAGTTTTTAAGTACAGCTTTGACATTTTTAACATTCCAAGTCCGACTAGCACTACGTTGTCACTTTTGCTGATCCTGGATAGTAGCAATTTGTAGTAATATTCCTCAACAGGAATACCCATTCTGCTTGCGTTCTTTTGAAGCTCTTGATAAAGTTCCGGGCTGTTTATCCTTATGTAACTGATGCTCTCGTAAGCGTATATTTTGCTAATTTTGATTCCAGCCATTCCAGCAATTATTATGGTGAGCATTAGCAGGGAAGCATAAATTAGTGCTATCCTTAAGATTTGCCTCGTAGGTATGCCCATTTTAGAACCTCCACAACTTCATCGCGTGTTAAAACCGCTCTTTCAACGAGGCCTCTTTTTTTGAGCTCGTATCCTATCTTGACCCTAGTTGGAAGTTTAACCCCAATTGTTCTAAGGAATTCTACGTTCTCGAAGACATCTTCAGGCTTACCCTCAAGCACGATCCTACCCTTGTCAAAGACAACTATTCTGTCAGCATGCTCGAGTAAAAAATCTGTATTATGCTCAACTAGGATTATTGTAATTTTCTCTTCCTTGTTAAGTAGCTTTATTAGCCCTAGAACTTCTTCCCTTCCTAAAGGGTCAAGTTGAGAAGTTGGCTCGTCAAGAACGAGAACCTTGGGCTTCATAACGAGGACGCTGGCAATAGCTAATCTCTGTTTTTCTCCTCCGCTGAGGTTTGGTGGAAACTCCTCCCTCTTATCCCACAGCCTTACCAGCTTTAGGGCCCATCTAATCCTTCTCCACATTTCATCTCTTTCGATTCCAAGGTTCTCAAGGGCGAATGCAACCTCTTCAAGAACCGTCATGTTGAAAAGCTGGGAATCTGGATTCTGAAAGACGAGACCAACTTTAGTTGATAGCTCTGAAACTGAGTGTTCTCTCGTATTTAGTCCATCTACTATAACGTTACCATGGAATTCTCCAGCTATTGAGTGGGGTATTAACCCATTTAAGGTTAAGCAGAACGTGGACTTTCCACTCCCACTTGGCCCTATGATTCCTAAGAATTCACCCTTTCTAATTTCAAGGTTGATATGACGCAGGGAATATTCTCTTGAATTTCCATATCTAAAGCTTACATCTTCAACCTCTATTACGTTCATTACTCCCCTCTCCTTGGGAGCATCATGAGAACTCCAACTATGAAGACTATCGTTGGGAATATTTCAAGTCTACCGACCCACATGAGGGTGATAAGGAGGATCTTTATATCTGGAGGAAGGAGGGGAGAAGTTATTCCAACGCTTAACCCTACGTTTCCTATTGCTGATGCGCTCTCAAACAAGGCATCGGCGAACCTTGCTCCTATCCTCAGCATCATATACATGGTACCGAAGAGCAAGAATGCAAAGTACGTCATTGTGAAACCTAATACTTCCTGGATTTCATCTTCCGAGAATTCATATTCTCCAACCTTTCTCCTTATGACAGCTCCCTTTGGTAGTATTGCCTGTTGAATCGTCCATTTAAGGCTTTCAAATGTCAATGCTATTCTTATGAGCTTTATGCCACCAGCGGTACTCCCGGCCCCTCCGCCCACAATCATGAGTAACGTTAAGAGTACTTTATCGGCCTCTGGGTAGTTACCTAAGTTCGAGATACTGAATCCGGTACAGCTTATTGCCGAAACTGCGTGGAATATTGATTCTCTAAGGGCCCTTATTGGATTAAAATGACCGAAAGATACGAGGGAGAGTGCTATTAAAGGGATTGTAATACCGAGGAGGTATAACATGGTCTTAACTTGGATATCCATGAAGAAGCTTCTAATGGAGCGATTCTTGAAAAGTTTATAGTGCACGGTGAAGTTGGTAGCACCCATAATCATTAGGAAGACGGTTATCGTTTCTATGGCAAGAGAATTGAAGTATCCTATGCTTAAGTCATGACTACTCATACCACCGGTACCCAGTCCCGTCATAGAGTGAATAAATGCATCAAAGAGGCTCATCCCATTTATATAATAAAGGTATGCTCCAAGGATCGTTAATCCCGTGTAGATCTGCACTATTATCTTTGCGGTATTCACGAAGTTCGGGAGTATCCTCTCGGTTCTGGCTTCGGCCCTGTAGAGTCTTGCTGCGGCAACTCCAGGTCTTATGAGGACAGTTAGTGCAACTAAGACTATTCCTATACCTCCGAGCCACTGCATCCAAGCTCTCCAGAATAGTAATATCTTTGGATAACTCTCTAGGTGGCTCATCATTGTGAGTCCAGTCCCAGTCCAGGCACTCATTGTTTCGAAAAGGGAGTCAATAAAGCTCATCTTCGCTATAGCCATGAAAGGGATAACGCTTAATAGTGAAGCAAAGAGCCAGATAAAAGCCGATGCCATCATAGCCTGCCTTAAATTCACATCTTCAATATGCTCTATATGCCTAGACAGTAAAGCTCCCAGAAGTATGCTTGCCGCTCCAGGAATCGCAAAATAAATTACAAATTTTATCTCTTCTGGATAAAACCAGGCGAGGAGAACTGGTACTAGATATGCCAATCCTATACCTTGAAGTATAGCACCAATTAAGTTCCTTATAACGAATATATCCTCTGAAACGTTTATAAATCTCCGAAGTTTCGGCATATCCCTCGCCACACTCTTTGAAAATCACGATAAAAGGTTTTTGCTCTATAGAGGGCCAATGAACTTATCCTCCGATTTTGGCAGGACTAGTGGCCTCGATAAGTGCTTCCTGGCATCTGGTGGAACCTCGTAGATCTTCCTCTCGAGATCCCTTGGTAACTTTACTGGTATCAGAACCTTTGGCATTTTATAGCCACATCTCTTGCACTTCAAATAATCCCCCTTGCTCTTCATAGTTCCTCCACATTTCGGGCACTTAGGCTTCCTATATTCAACCTTTGGAACCAACTTTATTGGGTAGAATTTCTCCAAATTTATCGTCAAGACTCCCTCATGCTCTTTAACTCCTCCGGCTACTATCACCTCATCTCCTGGGAGTAGTTTCCTAACGTAATTTCTAAACTTTTTTGTAGGTTCAAAGGCCGCTACCCTTATTTTTCCAGTTTCATCTTCAATTTCAAAGAATACGTGCCTCCCTCTTTCCCAGTACTTCGAAGCTACCTTCCCCTTAACTATGACGTTGTCATAGAGCTTTATATCTCCAATCTTTTTCCACACTAAGTGATCATCTGTGCTTTGATTTGTTTTAAAAAGCTGGATCATCTCAACGTTCTCGTTAATTATTACGTTCTCATAAGCCAGGAGGACTTTACCCTTGTCTATTCCCCTAATCCCAACTAAGACAGGATCCTTTCCGTGGGGCGTGATTAGGATAGTTTTCTTAAAAGGATCAACGTTGTCATACGTGAAGGGATAAAATTTTCTGTCCATTTCAAATACAGAGTCTCTATCGACCCTTCTTACCTTCTCCCTATTTTCAAGCTTCCTATATGCGAGTAACTCGTAAGTGTAGTTATTCAGCGGATAGCCTATCGAGGCTAAAGCTCCGATTATTCCCCTTCCAAGCTTTAATTTAACAATTTCTGCCCCAGCTTTCTTAGCAATTTTCTCAGCTTCATCAATTGTAACGTGCTCTCTAAGGGCCTTTATGGCAAATCTCCTTAAGATCTCGGGAACTTCACCCTCTAAAAAGGCTATTCCTGGGTTAGTATTCTCGTGTTCAACTTCTGCAAGCTTCTTAACGGTTTTAACTACGAGCTCCTTTGCTTCATTGAGGTAATCTTCCAGGATATCAAAAGTTAGCGATACAGCACCGTTCCCTCTCGTCTTGTATGGGATATTTGGGTTTAGACGTATTAACTTGGGAAGGTCCACTGGCTCTCCGAATCTTGAGAGCTCTCTATACAGTAGAGCTCCTAAATAAGTTGTGCACATTCCGTTTGGCGAATCCGTGTCGTCGAGTCCTATGTGTAAGAGCATGGTTAAAAGAAAAGTTTAGAACTTAAAAACTTTCAAGTAAATACTAAAAGTCTTTAATCCTTTACTGTACTCTTGGGGATTCTTATGGTTGGAGGTTTGACTCATGTAGATGAAAAGGGAGTTAAGATGGTTGAGATAGGGTATAAGGATGTTGTTTTCAGAAAGGCCGTTGCAAAGGGAAGAATTAAACTTAAACCGGAAACTGTAAAGCTAATAAAGGAGGGCAAGATAGAGAAGGGGAACGTCTTGGCAACCGCTCAGATAGCTGGAATTCTTGCCGTGAAGAGGACGCCCGAGTTAATTCCCCTCTGTCATCCAATACCAATAACGGGGGTTGACATAACCTTTGACTTTGGTGAGGATTACATAGAGGTTACCTGCGAGGTTAGGGCTTACTACAAAACGGGAGTTGAGATGGAGGCATTAACGGGGGTTACCGTAGCTCTCCTGGCTATTTGGGATATGGTAAAAGCCGTTGAAAAGGATGAGAAAGGTCAGTATCCATATACTAGGATCGAGAACGTTCACGTTGTTGAGAAAGTTAAGACTCACAATAGCCAATAAGATAATAGCTGGCTATATCCTCCAGGAATTTACCCATTATTCCAAAGATAGCCGCTATTAATATCACGTACTCTTGGAGGTTTGCCATATATGACAGTAACACTCCAATAATTGTTGCCAGAATAAAGTTTATCCCTTTGGTACCTACCTTTTTGGACTTGCTGATCTCGGAGAGCAGTAGCCTCTTTAGCCCCTTTTTGTCTTTAACTAAGAATTTCTTTTCTCCCTTTGTATTTATTTTTTCGCTGCTCCTAGCTACGAGAATTGAGTCCTCTGATCTTGCTATATAAATGAACCTTTCAAACGTTGAATCAACGAAGTATTCAACGGTTGCTTCTATTTCATAGCTTTCTCCTCTTGGAATTTCAATCGTTTGGGCTTTCTCCTTCTTTAATTTCTCCCTCTCCTTAATAATGAAAGCTATGTACTCAGGTTTTAGAATATCCTCCATCATAAGTTGACCCCTCTCGTCATGGCACCGTCGAAGAGAATCGTTGAACCCATCATATACTCTGCATTCTCACTTAGAAGGAAATCTATCAAAGCTCCGAGTTCACTCCATTTCCCAGTTCTTTTGAGAGGTGTTCTCTCTATAACCTCTTTCCTCCAGATCTCTTCAAGACTCATACCTCTTTCTTCGGCTATCTTTGCGAGGTTCTCTCTTGCCCCTGGGGTATCAAAGCTCCCTAATAATACTACGTAAGCTCTAATTCCCTTTCCTCCATATGCCCTAGTTATGCCCTTCGTCAATTGAACGAGTCCCGCCCTAGCAGTATCAGCTAAGAGAAGTGGAGGCATTGGTTCCAAAACTGAAGCGGAGCTTAAATATATCAGAACGCCTTTTATCTTCTTTTCAAGCCACGCTTGGATGAGAAGTGTTGTTATATAACCTGGTGAGACTAGATGCAGGAGGGCCGCTTCGAGCCAATCCCTGTACCTTGCCTCATGAACCATGCAAGGTTCGCACTTTACATTTGGAGCATTCCATATTAGGGCCTCTATTCTTCCCATTGCATCCCATGCATCTTTTACCATCCTCTTTATATCCTCTTTAGATGAAAGATCAGCTTGAAAATAGTGAACGGTACCTAGTTCCCTTAATTCCTTGTACGCGTTTTCTATGTTCCTGATATTGCTGGAAGTTATCGTTACCTCATGCCCCTTATTAAGTAGCTCTTTTGCAAGGTTGAACCCTATCCCCCTGGATGATGCTGTGATCAGAACTTTCATGTTCATAATTTTGCATTGTAAGGATAAAAGTATTGCTAACCCTGGAGCAATTATTTATAAACCTTTCTATCCTAAATTTAGAGTGATGGAGAGAAACGAGCTCGTGAATTTTGTGGAGGGAATACTGAAGAGGATAGGTTTCAGGACCATGAAGTTAGAGTTTAGAGGTGGATGTTTCGACTTAGTTGCGACTAGGCAACTTCTCCTGTTATTTATAAAAGCCCTTGCAAATATCGACAAGTTTAGCGAAGAGCAGGCGGAGGATTTAAAGAAGTTAGCTAAACTATTCAAGGCCTCCCCTCTTCTCGTTGGATTAAGAAGCAAGAATGCCGAGCTTGAGGACGGTGTTGTTTACGAGAGGTTTGGGATATACGCCATAACCCCAGGAACTTTGTACTCTATGTTCGCTGAGGGGGAGCCTCCGCTTATAATTGCTGAGAGAGGCGGGTTTTACGTGAGAATCGATGGAAAAAAGCTGAAAGCGTTGAGGGAGGAACATGGGTACAGTATAACTGAGTTAGCTGGCATCTTGGGGATTTCTAGAAAGAGCCTTCAGAGGTATGAAAAGGGAGAATCAGTTGTTAGTCTTGAAGTTGCATTGAGGCTTGAGGAAGTTTTTGATGAACCCCTGGTTAAACCTATAGATGTTTTGAGAGCGAGATTGAAAGACGTTACATTGACCTCCGAGCCTGATAACATCCTTGAGAAGGAGGTATTTGAAAAGCTAAGGAAGCTGGGCATGAGCGTTGTGAAAATAAAAACGGCCCCCTTCAATGCAATAACAAAGGAGGAGGAAGATGATATTGAACTGCTAACTGGCATAGATGAAAGAAAGACTGGGAGGACATTGAAGAGGGCTGAACTTGTCAGCCAAATGGCCGAAGTCGTGGGAAGTGATGGGGTATTCGTTGTAAAAAAAGCTAGAATGGAAGTTGTGAGAAACGTTCCAATACTCCCAAAGAAGTTACTTGAAGAGATTAAGGATGCCGATGAACTGTTAGAATTAATAAGAGACCTTAAATTTAAATCTTAATTGTCTTCCATTTACCTCTTCTAAACACGATCCAAAATAGTCCAGCCGTTATGAATGTTTCTAAACTCATACCTATCCAAGCAGCAATTACTCCTAGGCCCTCGAATTTAAATCCTGGGAACGTTAAAGATCCTATGGTGAAGCTTGGAACCGTGAACCCGAATCCTAAAAGGTAAGCTGGTATGATTCTGAACAGCAACTTACTTACTGATGTTACATACAGGGGACTTTTAGTATCTCCGGCCCCTCTCAAGGCCCCACTTAGCACGAAGGTCATACCTAATGGTATTTCGCTTATCCCAACTATTATTAAGTATATCACGGCAAGGCTCTTAACTGCGGAATAGTTGGGATCGTTATGGGAAAGAAAAGGTTCCGTTAGGTATCCTGGGAAGGCCACAAGGATGAATGCCATCGTACTCATAAATGCGGTTGTCATCTTAAGGGCTTCCTTAACCGTAAGTTCGGCTTCATCAGGTTTTCTAGCTCCAAGTTTTTGACCTACTAGTGCCGAAGTGGCAATGCTAAACCCAAAGGCCGGCATGTAGGCGATGCTCTCAACCCTTAATCCGATATAGTGGGCTGATAGTGCTATCTCTCCGAATCTTGCAACTATGCTGACGTATAGAAAGTTGTAGAAGCTGAAAAGTCCTCTCTCCAACATGGTAGGCGTCCCTATCCTCAAGATTTTCTCTATTATGTTGAATCTTAGCTTAAACTCTAATACTGGCTTCAAAATAAGCTTATGGGCTAAGAAAAGGTACAATCCCACGAGGAAGGAGGATGATATTCCAATTCCTGAGGCCCATGCGGCCCCAACTGGCCCCAGCTTTGGAAATCCAAGCTTTCCAAAGACGAGAAGATAGTCAAGAATTCCATTAATGACGTTCATTAGTATATTAAGCTTCATTGGGGTTTTTGTATCTCCGGCCCCTCTTAGAGCTGAGAAGAACGCAAAGCCCATGAACCTTATTGGGTAAAATAGAAAGAGAATCTTAAGATATGAGTAAGCTATGTCAAGGACCTCCCCTTTAGCTCCCATTATCCTTAGGACTTCATCTCCCAGGAAGATACCAAAAAGCATTACCGGTATTCCAATGAGAAAAGCTATATACATGCTTTGTTCGGTTATTCTTGAAGCCTCTCTATAATTTCCTTCTCCAACCCTCCTCGCAACTAACGCTAATGTTCCCGTCGAGATTGCCATCATTATTGGAAACATGAACCAGCTAACTTGTCCTCCAAGTCCAACAGCTCCCAATGCTACTGCACTAACGTGGCCAACTATCATAGTGTCAACTAAGTTTAAGAGGGTCTGGCTTATGTTTCCCATTATTGCGGGCCATGCTAATTCCCAGAGCCTTCGTCTTAGCTCGCTCATAGGTACTCACTACAATTTTGGTCTAAGCGAGTAAAGAAGGATAATAACTTAAAAGGTTTTTGAGGAGATAGGCAATATTCCAAACGAACAAAAATCTTATAATCAAATTATATATGAAAAATCAAATAGTTTGGAGAACTTATCAGGGCTAGGGGCTGACAAATATGGCGGTTATCGTGGTCACAGGGAGAGGAGGGGCCGGAAAAACAACAACTACGGCAAATTTAAGCACATATTTTGCTCAGTCCGGCTATAGAGTTCTCGCAATAGATGGTGATTTGTATTTACCAAACTTAGGTCTTCACTTTGCTCTGGATAACGTTAAATATACGCTACATTCCATTGTAAAGAATCCGAACATGGATCCTGAGTGGGCTATCTATAGACATGAACAGACTGGAGTTTACGTCATGCCGGGAAGTCCTAGGCTTGAAGATGTCTTGGGAGTCTCCGGTCAAAGACTTAAGGATATAATAGAGCATCTCAAATATAAATATCCCCTTATATTCGTTGATTCTCCGACCGGTATCCCATTTGATACCCTCCCAGCTTTTGAAAGCTTTAATTATCAAATCATAGTTGTGGAAGTTGAGAGATCTCCCATTTACTCTTTCGAAACTATGGTGGAGAACGAGGTTCTCAAGCTCAAAGCCCTCGGCGATAAATTCAAACTTGAAGTTGGGGTTGTGATAAATAAAGTTAGGGAAGCTGCTGATGTAATGGATAAGATCGTCGAAGTTATTGAAGAGGACATTGGAGTTCCCGTTTTGGGAGTGATACCATTCGATGATTCCGTTCCAGAATCTATAAATATTGGGATTCCCGTTCTAGTTTACAAGCCAAGAAGCGATGCTGCTTTAGCGTTTAAGGAGGCCGGCCAGTTAACCGAGGAATGGATATTTGGCTCTTCTGGTAGGAAGTAGGGGGTGGTAATTTGAATATTGAAGAAATAATAGAGAAAGTAGCTAATGGGGAGATTAAGTTTTATCAGGTTGAAAAGTACGTTAATGGGGACAAAAGGCTAGCTACAGAAATAAGGAGGAAGGCCCTGGAGAAAAGGCTCGGAATAAAGTTGCATCACATAGGGTATTATTCAATAGATCCCAACGAGCTCATTGGAAGGAATATAGAGAACATGATTGGTGTAGTTCAAATACCAATGGGAGTTGCTGGCCCATTAAAAATCAATGGGGAGTACGCTAAGGGTGAATTCTACATCCCATTAGCTACTACTGAGGGGGCCTTAGTGGCCTCTGTGAACAGGGGATGCTCGGCCTTAACGGAAGCTGGTGGAGTTGTTACAACATTGATAGATGACAAAATGACGAGGGCCCCATTGATAAGGTGTCCAAATGCAAGAAGGGCTAGAGAAGTTGCTAAGTGGGTAGAGGAAAATCTAGATTACCTCCAGGAGAAGGCCGTTTCAAAGGTCACTAGACACGGAAAGCTTAGGGGAGTTAAGCCTTTCATCGTCGGTAATAACCTTTACCTCCGCTTTGAGTTCGAGACTGGAGATGCCATGGGAATGAACATGGTGACTATAGCGAGCGAGGAGATAATGAAGGTCATCGAGGAGGAGTTCCCAGATGTTAGATATCTAGCCCTCTCTGGAAATTTATGTGTAGATAAAAAGCCAAATGCTGTAAATTTCATCCTGGGAAGGGGAAAGACGGTTATAGCTGAAGCTGTGGTTCCCAGAAAAATTGTTGAAAAGAAGCTTAAGACAACGCCGGAACTTATAGCTGAGGTTAACTACTTTAAGAACCTCGTTGGTTCCGCACAAGCTGGGAGTTACGGATTTAATGCTCACTTTGCTAACATTGTAGGGGCAATATTCCTGGCTACGGGTCAGGATGAAGCTCAGATTACCGAGGGAGCCCACGGGATAACGATAGCTGAGGTAACCCCCGACGGGGATCTTTACATAAGCATAACGATGCCAAGTCTTGAAATAGGAACTGTGGGAGGTGGAACGAGGGTTCCAAGTCAAAGGGAAGCCCTGGAGATAATGGGCGTTGCAGGTGGAGGGGATCCTCCAGGTATTAACGCTAAGAAGTTTGCTGAAATAGTTGCTGGGGCCGTTTTAGCTGGAGAACTTTCACTACTTGCAGCGATAGCCGCTAAGCATCTTGCAAGGGCTCATAAAATGCTTGGAAGATGACCTTTTATCAACTTTTTTCAACCGTCAAAATTTTAAGATCATAATTTTAATTACTAAATGGAAATAAAGTTGGGGGTGATTAAATGGCCGTGATAGAGGAGCTTCCAGCTATTAAATTTGAAAGAGTTGGTGCTCACTCCCACATAAAAGGACTTGGGCTTGATGAAAACGGAAAAGCAAAGTTCATTGGAGATGGAATGGTTGGACAGGTTAAGGCTAGAGAGGCCGCTGGAATAGCCGTTAAGTTGATAAAACAGGGAAAACTAGCTGGAAAAGGAATTTTACTAGTTGGGCCAACTGGAAGCGGTAAAACAGCAATAGCAATGGGAATTGCCAGGGAATTAGGAGAGGATGTCCCATTTGTTCAGATAAGCGGAAGTGAGATTTACTCTGCTGAGGTTAAGAAAACGGAGTTTCTTAAGCAGGCCTTAAGGAGGGCAATAGGGGTTAGGATAAGCGAGGAGAGGAAGGTTTACGAGGGAATGGTAGAGAAGATGGAGATCAGAAAGACTAGACACCCATTCAACCCTTACATTGAAATTCCGGAGAGTATTAGAATCACCCTAAAAACAAAGGATGATAAGAAGACGATAAGGGCTGGTAGGGAGATAGCTTACCAGCTCCTTGACATGGGGGTAGAAGAGGGGGATGTTATTCAGATAGATGCGGAAACTGGTAGGGTTTCAAAAATTGGGACAACGAAAGAAGAGGAGGGATTATTCTTCAAGAAGAAGGTTGAGCTTCCAACAGGTCCCGTTCTCAAGATTAAGGAATTCACTTACACTGTAACCCTTCATGACCTAGATGTAGTTAATGCCAGAGCCGGAGGAATATTTAGCCTGATCTTTGGAGGAGGCATGGAAATAAATGATGAGATAAGGGAGAGGGTTGATCAGACGGTTAAGCAGTGGATAGAGGAAGGTAAAGCTACACTAGTTCCTGGGGTTCTATTCATCGATGAGTGTCACATGCTTGACATTGAGGCTTTCTCCTTCTTGGCTAGGGCAATGGAGAATGAGCTTGCTCCAATACTAATCCTGGCGACGAACAGGGGAATGACCAAGATAAGGGGAACGGATATAGAGGCCCCGCATGGAATTCCAGTTGATATGCTGGATAGGCTCCTAATAATTAACACTGAACCGTACAAGAAGGATGAAATTAGAGAGATAATAAAGATCAGGGCCAAGGAAGAGAAAGTTGAACTCAGCGAGGAAGCTTTAGAGTACTTAGCTGACTTGGGAGAGAAGACAAGCCTAAGATACGCAGTTCAGCTTCTTGCTCCTGCAAGCATAATAGCGGGAGGAAAGAGGGTTGAGAAGGAGCACGTTGAAAAAGCTAGGGAGTACTTCGCTGACATCAAGAGGAGTATATCCTTCGTGGAGAAGTTGGAGGGAATGCTTAAGTGATTATGCAGAGGAAGTCAAAGAACGCCGAGCCTATCCAGTGAACTAGGAAGCTTGGTATCACACTTTCCTCCTTTAAATCTATTATTGCGAAAACTATTCCAGCTATAAAAGCATAGGGAATCTCTACAAAAGGCTTTCCAACGTGTAGGATTGTGTAGGGAATATCCTGGGCTACAATTGCAATGATATTACTCCTTTTTGCGAGCGGAAAAAGCATGAATCCCCTAAACATAAGCTCATGTGAAAGCATTACTATTCCAAAGAGGGCTTCATAGAGGATGAAATCGAGGGGCCCATGATAGGGATACCTCGGATAATAACTCTTCATTTCTGGAGAGAGCAGGCCGATAAAACTTAATACCACTGCGGCCCCCAGGAGAATAAGTGTTGATTTAAAGCTTTTAGGTTTTCTAATACCAACGCTCTGGAGGGGAATCTTGAGTGCTTTTAAGATTAATATTGGTGTTAAAACATAGAATACAAGGAGCAGGAAAACCCATTCTTTAAGATCATGACTTACTAGGGCTGGAGTAAAGGATAGGAATGCTAATATGATAGTCACTATTACCTCCCTCAAACTATCACCTCTATTAAGGCCGGAAGTATAAATGCCGTGAATATTCCATTTAGGGCCATTCCAAGGCCACTTACTGCTCCTGCAAGTTCGTCTTCAAGTATTATCCTAGCTGTCCCAAGGCCGTGAGATGACACTCCAGTTCCGAGTCCTCTAGCTACTCTATCTTTGACCTTAAATAAGTCTAGGAGTTCTGGAGCGAATGCATTTCCCAATATTCCTGTCAATATCACTAAAACAGCTGTGAGTTGTGGAATCCCCCTTATCTTTTCACTTATACCCATCGCTATAGCGGTTGTTACACTTTTAGGAGCGAAACTTCTTTGAAGGATTTCAGGTGCATGAAATGCTTTCAGCATCAATATCGTTGAAAATATTGCGGTTACCCCTCCTACGATGATACCAATTGTTATTTCCTTTGAATATTCTTTCACTATTTTAGCTTGCTTATATAGTGGAATGGCCAAGCTAACTACTGCAGGTCCCAGGAAGAAGCTTATAACCCTAGCGGATTCCATGTAACTCTCATAACTTATTCCAAAAGCCTTTAGAATAACTCCGATCGTTAATATCGACAGGAGCACTGGATTAAGAAATGGATTTCTCTTTCTAGAATACAGATATGAAAAAAATGCATAGAGGGCTATGGTTATGAATGCTCCAAAAGTCTTCATTTTCTCAGCACCTCCACGGTTTTTGCCGTTACAAATAGTGTAATGATAAAGCTAATTACTAGGGTTGTGGCAATGGCCAAGGCGTTCTCTTTGAGAATACCTGTATACAGCACTATCCCGACTCCAGGAGGGATGAACATAATGCTCATATTCTTTACTAAGAATTCGGCCTCCCTTTCCACATCTTCAAGCTTTACAACTTTGAAAATAAGGGCTAGTGTGAGTAAAACCATTCCAAGCACGCTTCCTGGTACTGGAATTCCAAGGGACTCTATAATCTCCCCAAGGAATAGGAATCCAAATATTATTGCGAGCCCCCTGTACATGTTATGTTAATAGCAGGATAATTTATATAAGAATTCCTGGGTTCACTAAAGTGGTGTAATAAATGCCATACATTGAAAGGCTTGAACTCAAAGGGTTCAAATCTTATGGTAACAAGAAGGTAGTTATTCTGTTCTCGAGGGGCTTTACGGCTATAGTCGGGGCTAACGGTTCTGGGAAGAGCAATATCGGTGATGCGATACTTTTTGTTCTTGGTGGATTATCCGCTAAGGCCATGAGGGCTAGTAGGATAAGTGACCTAATATTTGCCGGTAGCAAGAGGGAACCTCCCGCTAAATATGCCGAAGTTACAATATACTTCAATAATGAGGATAGGGGATTCCCTATAGATGAAGATGAAGTCATCATAAAAAGACGAGTTTATCCAGACGGAAGGAGTCATTACTGGCTAAACGGTAGAAGGGCAACTAGAAGTGAAATACTAGATCTACTCAGCGCGGCCATGATATCTCCGGAAGGGTACAATATAATTCTTCAGGGAGATATAACTAAGTTCATTAAGATGTCTCCCCTGGAGAGGAGATTGATAATAGATGATATCTCTGGGATAGCGGAGTACGATGCGAAGAAAGAGAGAGCCCTTCAAGAATTGAAGCAAGCTGAGGAAAACTTAGCTAAGGTTGATATACTTATAGGAGAAGTAAAGAAACAGTTAGATAAGCTAGAAAAGGAAAGAAATGATGCGCTAAGATATTTAGACCTTAAGGAGAAGCTTGAAAAGGCTAGAGTTGGTCTCGTGCTTGGTGAAATAAGAAAGATCGAGTCTGAAATAAGGAATAATGATGAGAGAATTGGAAATATCGAGAGAGAAATAGAAAGGATGGAAAAAAGGTTAGAGGAAATAGCCAAGGAAATCGTTGAGAAAGAGAATGAACTTAGGAGAATTGAAGAGATGATAGAGAGGGAAAGTAGCAGTGAAGCCTTAAGGCTGACGCGTGAAATTGGAGAGGTAAACTCCAAAATAAATCTCGCTAGAAGGAACATAGAGATCGCAAGGAGGGAGCTTGACGAATCCCAATTAAGGTTAGCCAAGGTGAAGGATGAGTTAAAGAAAGTTATGAGCGAAATAGAGAAGTCTAAAGGAGCGATAATTAGGTGGGGGAGGAGAAGAGAAGCCCTAATTAAGCAGATATCTGAGAAAGAGGAAGAGAGAAACCATTTAGTGGTTAGGTTGGGAGAGATCGATAGGACATTTGCCGTCGCTAGAGAGGAGTTTGATAGTGTTGTTAAAGAGCTCGAAAATGCTAGAAGGCTAATGTACGAGGGAGAAGCCGAGATAAAAAGGCTTGATGCTGAAAAAGAGAAGTTACGTTCCAGAATAGCAGTTCTTAAGGCCAAACTTCCTGGTATTAGGGATGAAATTTTGAAGCTTAGAGATACCTTAGATGAGAAAAAAGCTGAACTAAGCGAGATTGAAAATAAACTATCATCGGTATCTAATAAAAGAATGAAAGTTGAGGAGGAGGTTGAGAAGAAAACATTAGAGCTTCAAAAGGTTTCCAAGGAGCTTGAGGATGCCGAAAGAGAACTAATAAGGATTGAAGCTCAAAATGAAACTAAGAGCAACAGGGCCGTTGAAGAGCTTAAGAGATCTGGAATACCCGGCATATATGGGACTTTACTTGAATTAATTAGGGTTAGAGATGAGAAGTACTCCATAGCTGTTGAGGTAGCCTTAGGTAATAGGGCTGATAACGTTGTAGTTGAAGATGAAATCGTTGCCGAGAAAGCGATTGAGTTTTTAAAGAGGAATAAGCTCGGAAGGTTAACTTTCCTTCCGCTTAACAAAATAAAGGCACGACACGTAAATGGGGATGTAGGGATTCCAGTAGTTAGTGTCATAGAGTACGATCCCAAGATCGAGAATGCCGTAAGCTTTGCCCTTGGGGATACCGTCATAGTGTCTTCTATGGAGGAGGCCAGATCTTACATCGGTAAGGTTAGAATGGTAACCCTAAAAGGGGAGCTCTACGAGAGGAGTGGTGCGATAACCGGTGGGCATTACAGGCCGAGGGGTTTACTTTTGGATACCAAGGAACTTAAGGAAAAAGTTGAGAACCTTAGAATAATGAAGGAATCTTTAGAAGGGGAAGTTAACTCGCTGAGGGTCAAGCTAAAGGCATTAGAAAATCAAAGCTTTGAGCTCAGGATAAGGATGAGTGATGTCGAGAAGGAGATAAGCTTGATCAGCAAGGATTTAGAGAAGCTTATCAAGGAAGAGGAGTCGTTGAGATCAGAAATTGAAGATTCCGAGAGGAAGATAGCTGAAATTGATGAGACAATCAGTAAAAAGAAGGATGAAGTAGCGAAGCTCAAAGGAAGAATAGAGAGGCTTGAAAAGAGGAGGGACAAGCTGAAGAAGGCCCTAGAAAATCCTGAAGCGAGGGAAGTAACCGAGAAGATCAGGGAGGTTGAGAGGGAAATAGCCAAACTAAGAGAAGAGCTCAGTAGAGTTGAGGGTAAATTGGAATCCTTAAATTCAAGGCTAAATGATGAGTTAATTCCCAGGAAAGCTTCTCTTGAGGAGGAGATAGAGGGTCTTGTAAATAAGATAAACGCGTTGAAAGCTAATATAAACGAAAATGAAGAGGCCCTTAAGTCCCTAACGGAAAAACTTGAAAAACTAAAAAAAGAGGAGGGCGAAATTTACTCTAGGATAGAGGAGCAGAAAAAGAAAAAAGAGGAACTTGAAAGAAAGGTTGCGGAGTTAAGAGAGGAAAAAGAGAAGATCTCTAGAAGGATACAGGAGCTTAGAATAGAGGTTAACACCCTCAAGGTAAGGAATTCTCAACTAAAATCTCTCCTCATGGAAAAGAACTCTCAGCTGAAACACTTCTCTAAGGAAGTTATCAAATCAATAAGGGATATCCCTTCGGATCTTGAGGGATTAAAGAAGGAAATTGAGAAGATGGAGGAAGAAATAAAAGCGTTAGAGCCAGTGAACATGAAGGCCATAGAGGATTTTGAAGTTGTCGAGAGGAGGTACCTAGAGCTTAAGAGTAAGAGGGAAAGACTAGAGGCCGAGAAGGATAGCATAATAGAATTCATAAATGAAATAGAGAAGGAGAAGAAGAATGTGTTCATGAAAACATTTGATGCTATTGCAAAGAATTTCTCAGAGCTCTTTGCTAGACTATCTCCTGGGGGAAGTGCTAGGTTAATCCTTGAGAACCCAGATGATCCATTCTCTGGAGGGCTTGAAATTGAAGCTAAGCCAGCTGGAAAGGATGTAAAGAGAATAGAAGCTATGAGTGGTGGAGAAAAAGCTTTAACGGCTTTGGCATTTATCTTTGCTATTCAAAAATTCAAGCCGGCTCCCTTCTATCTCTTCGATGAGATAGATGCACACCTTGACGATGCTAACGTCAAGAGGGTTGCAGACTTGATAAAGGAATCTTCCAAGGAGAGCCAATTTATAGTGATAACCCTCAGAGACGTTATGATGGCCAATGCTGAGAAGATAATAGGTGTAAGCATGAGAGATGGTGTAAGTAAGGTTGTCTCTCTGAGCTTAGAGAAGGCCATGAGAATACTAGAAGACATTAGGAGAAGGGGTGAATATGGAGGAAATTACCCCAGTTGATATACTTCTTCAACTCGTTAAGATGGGTAAAGTCGATCCATGGAATATAGATATAGTTGACCTAACGGAGAAATACATAAAGATGCTTAGGGAAATGCAGGAACTTGACCTTAGGATTTCAGCAAGAGCAATTCTAGCAGCATCAATTCTAGTTAGAATGAAGAGTGAAGCCCTTCTCAGAGGAGAGGAAGAAGAGAATAAAAGAGGAGAAGAGGAAAAAATTAAAGTTGACGTGGATCCTCTTGTTCCTCCCCTAAGGAGAGTTGAACGTTATTATACCCTGGATGACCTAATAGAAGCGCTTATGGATGCTTTGGAGGAAGCAGAAAAGAGAAAGCCAAAGAAAAAGAAGAAGGTTGAGATTGATGAGGAGATATTTGTTGTTGATGACTTTAGAGTGGATATAGAAAAATACGTTGAAGAGCTTTACAAGGTTGTTAAGAAAATCTACGAAAAAACAAAGACGCCAATAAAGTTTTGGGATCTAGTTCCTGACGTTGAGCCGAAGATAATAGCGAGAACTTTCCTCTATCTTTTATTCCTTGAGAATATGGGAAGGGTTGAGATGATTCAGGAAGAACCCTTTGGCGAAATCTTAGTAGTTCCAGTTTAAAACATACTAGCAGTAATTTTTTATACGAATTTTTCTAAACTTTTTTAACACAAAAATTTATAAACGTTAAATGAAGAAAGTATTTATTGAGGTGAGATCTATTGCTATAGTTCAGGAAAACTTGTCTAAAATCAATACATTTTTTGAACTTACCACAAGCAGGGATTTCTGGAAGCTGGCTAGGCCTTGGAATGTTGAATACTCTAGAGCTATTATAATGAAGCATTTACTAGAGTATGATGAAAATGTTACATTACTAGCATTTGGAGTTCCACTTGGGGATGGCAGATTTGTAGTGCTATATGAATTTTCAAAACCGATTCAAGGAGTTAAGACAGTTGCATATGAGTTTACTGTGAATAACTCAAAGGTTAAAATAACAAGATTTGGAATTAATGGAAATTTCAAAACGCTATCCTCTTGTACTCATGAATGTCAGAAAAACGAAGATTGTCCACCGTTGACCTATTGTAGTGAGTATTGTTGTTCTGTAAGTACCACTTGTGTTATAAGATGCTGTGCAACTCCTGGCAATGGTGCATGTTCAATTCCTTGTATGCTAGGTCCTGGCCCTTGTATACTCTGTGCTTTAGTAGCTTGTCCATTCTGTGGTGAGAGCTGTTGTACTGAAAAAGGAAGCAAATGCGAGTCCATTTTCCCTGAACCAAAACCTTAATGACATGGAGGTGTTAATATGAAGGAAATTGGAAAAAAGTACATTTCGGCTATTTCCTTTATATTTCTGATAGGGATAAGCATTTCATTAGCTGAAAATTATTCTCTGCCAATAGCAGTAGCTTTAGCTTTAGTGAGCACTGTGCTAGCTATTTTAGTTCCTTGGATCATTATTTTCAGGGTTTCAAAAAGGAAATTTAGGCATTCTATCTTCTTAGCGTTTTTGCTAGCATCTCTCTGGGAGTTTTTCTGCTCTTACTTAACCCTAATGTTGGGTTATCCACTTTGGAAGATCTTCTTTAATGCTGGGATAGGTGGAATCGTCGTTACGGCTATTATTGCGATAGGGGGTATGATTAAAGCTAAGGGTGTTTCAGCTGAAGTAAAATAGAGCCCTCTCCCATCTTTTTGCGGGTCTAAAAGTTAAAGCTAGCAAAGGCTCATGGGAGCCAATGTAAAGAACCTTCTTCTCCTTATTTATGTAAAAATAGTACTTTCCTGGGGGAACTTCCTGAAGGAATTTTCTTGGTTTTGTTATTTTCACAATTTTCTTATCCCAGAACACGCATTCGTAGCTCTCCTCAATACCTCTAACTCTCCTTATAATATCTTCAAGATCTAAAAGTTTACCATCAAGCTTAGTTGCAACTAGCGTTTTGCTGCCATCCGTAAAGAATATCGTACCTTCTATCTCAATCCTAATTGAATTTTTTAGAAAGGAAAATAGAGCAGAGTATATCTTATCTATCTTCCTCTTCTTTGCTAATCTCTTAGCTATCCTTTCTTTAGCGTGTTTAGTTAGTAGCATTTTTCTCCTGCTTGTATTCTTTTGCCGCCCTAACGAGTCCATGAAAGACTGGAGCAGGCCTCATTGGTCTCGACTTAAATTCTGGGTGGAACTGAGTTGCTATGAAGTACCTCTTATCTGGTAGCTCTAGAATTTCCATTCTCCTTTCATCATCTCCTGCAACTCCACTAAACACTAATCCAGCTTTTTCAAAAGCTTCAATGTAGTCTGGATTTACCTCCCATCTGTGTCTATGTCTCTCGTAGACGAGTTCTTTTTTGTATAACCTATACGCAAGGGTTCCCTTTTTTATCTTTACTGGGTATGCTCCGAGCCTCATGGTTCCTCCCAGCTTTTCCAAGTTTCTCTGCTCTGGCATCAGATCAACAACGGGATAAGGGGTTTGGGGATCTATCTCTGTCGAATGGGCCCCTTTCATCCCGAGGACATTCCTTGCAAACTCGACAACGGTAAGTTGGAAACCAAAGCATATGCCTAAGAATGGGATATCGTTCTCCCTTGCATACTTAATCGTCATTATTTTCCCTTCAGCCCCTCTAGCTCCAAACCCCCCAGGAACTATTATCCCATCAACACCTTCAAGTAACTTAGTTCCATGCTCTTCTATGTCTTCTGCTTCTATCCACCTTATCTTAACCTTAACGTCATTGCTAACGCTTGCATGCTTTAAGGCTTCTTTTATGCTTAGATATGAATCTGTTAGTTTGACGTACTTTCCGACTATGGCAATTTCGACAGTTTCCTTTAAGGCTTTGTACTTAGCAACCATCTTTTCCCATTCCCTTAGATCCGGTTCCCTATCTTCTAACTTCAACCTCTTTATTAGGTACTTTCCTAACCCTTCCCTCTCAAGGAGTAGGGGTACTTCATACGTATCCTCTACATCGTAGGCACTTACTACGGCTTCCCTTGGAACGTTCGTGAAGAGGCTAATTTTTTTCCTGGCCTCCTCTTCTAAGGGATCTTCACTCCTTGCAACTATTGCATCCGGTTGTATTCCAAGGCTCCTAAGCTCTTTAACGCTGTGTTGAGTTGGTTTTGTTTTCTGCTCACCAACTACCTTCAGCTTTGGTACGTAAGTTACATGAACGAAGGCTACGTTCTCTCTTCCCTCCTCAAGTTGCATTTGCCTCGCTGCTTCAAGGAAAGGCATGCTCTCTATATCCCCAACCGTTCCACCTATTTCAACAACCACTATGTCATAGTCCTTTGCGATCTCCCTAATTCTCCTCTTTATCTCATCAGTAATATGGGGAATCACCTGTACTGTGGCCCCGAGATATTCCCCTCTTCTCTCCTTCTCTATGACCGTTGAGTACACTTTTCCCGTTGTGATGTTGTGTTCAAAGGTTAAGTTCGTATCTAGAAATCTTTCATAGTTCCCTAGGTCTAGGTCTACTTCCCCTCCATCATCAAGAACGAAGACCTCCCCATGCTGATAGGGGTTCATCGTTCCGGCATCGTAGTTTATGTAGGGATCTATTTTTATATTTGTAGTTTTATACCCTCTTGCTTTCATTAAGAGTCCTATTGAAGCACTAGTAATACCCTTTCCAAGCCCACTTACAACCCCACCGGTTACAAAGATGAACTTTGTCATAGTTGAGAGGTGGATTGGAGAATTTAAAACCTTTTGTTTCTTTGATAATTTAAATTTCATAAAACTTTTAAGTGAGATATCGAAATTAATAGCGAAGATCTCCAGGCAAAAAGAAACGCTAGAGGTGAATATTTATGGTTAATTCTGATATTAGGGAACAATTAAGACCATTCTTTGAACCAAAAGCCGTTGCAATTATAGGGGCGACTAATAAGAAGGGAAAAGTTGGAAATGTCATCTTTGAGAACTTTAAGAAGAACAAGGAGAAAGGCATATTTAAGGGTAACATATACCCGGTTAATCCAAAACTAGATGAAATTGAAGGTTACAAGGTTTATCATGACGTTTCTGAGCTTCCAGATGATACAGATCTTGCAGTAATTGCAATTCCAGCTCCCGCAGTTCCAGAGACCATGAGAAAAATAGGTGAGAAGGGAATAAAATCCGTGATAATAATTACAGGAGGATTTGGAGAGCTTGGAGAAGAAGGTAAAAGAATGGAACAAGAAATCCTTGAGATTGCCAGGGCTAATGGGATTAGGGTGATAGGACCCAATTGTGTTGGAGTGTATGTCCCAGATACTGGGGTTGATACAGTATTCCTTCCAGATGAGAAGATGGACAGGCCTCCAAGTGGCCCAATAGCTTTCATAAGCCAAAGTGGGGCTTTTGCAGCTGCAATGCTTGATTGGGCAGCGATGGCTGGCATTGGAATAGGAAAGATGGTTAGCTACGGAAACAAAATTGACGTTGATGATGCTGACCTAATGGAATACTTTGCTCATGATGATGAGATAAAGGTTATGACCTTCTACATTGAGGGAGTAAAGGATGGAAGAAAGTTCATGGAGACTGCGAAGAGGGTTACTAAGATAAAACCAATTATAGCCCTTAAGAGTGGAAGGACGGAGTATGGAGCTAAAGCTGCTTCATCTCACACAGGCTCATTAGCCGGCCAAGATGTTATCTATGATGCCGTCTTTAAGCAAACAGGAATAATAAGAGCTGAGGACTTTGAGCACATGTTTGATTTAGCCAAAGCTTTCGCCAAGTGTAAGTTACCTAAGGGAGATAGAATTGGAATAATTACAGACGGCGGTGGCGCTGGAGTTATGGCCAGTGATGCAGTCGCAAAGTTTGGATTAAAGCTAGCGGAGCTTAGTGAAGAGACTATAAAATTCTTAAGAGAGAGATTTCCACCACATGCAGTTGTTGGAAATCCAACTGATGTTGTGGGGGATACAGATGCTGAGAGGTATAGATTAGCCTTGGAGGCCTTTACAAAAGATCCGAATGTCGATGCAATTCTCCTGATAGTTCTCTTCCAGGTTCCGTTGCTCGATGAAGAGGAAGTAATTAACATAATCACCGACTATGCAAAAAAGAGCGATAAGCCAATAGTTGTGGTCTCTATGGGAGGTTACAAGACAGATAAATATGCGAGGATGCTTGAGGAGAGAGGTATTCCCGTTTATCCAACTCCCGAAAGGGGAGTTAGAGCCCTTGCAGGTTTAGTTAGATATGCTAAATATATTAGGGGGAATGGGGAATGAAGGAGGAGGCCGTTAGGGTTATTGAGGAAGTTTTAAAGCAGGGTAGGACTGCGATGGTGGAATATGAAGCAAAGCAAGTTTTAAAGGCTTACGGTTTGCCAGTTCCTGAAGAGAAGCTGGCTAAGACTCTAGATGAAGCCCTGGAATATGCCAAGGAGATTGGTTATCCAGTAGTTCTAAAACTTATGTCACCACAGATACTTCACAAGAGCGATGCAAAAGTCGTTATGTTGAATATAAAGAACGAAGAAGAGCTGAAGAAGAAATGGGAAGAGATTCATGAAAATGCTAAAAAATATAGGCCAGATGCCGAGATTTTAGGAGTTTTAGTAGCCCCAATGCTTAAGCCTGGGAGGGAAGTTATTATTGGAGTTACTGAGGATCCCCAGTTTGGCCACGCTATAATGTTCGGACTTGGTGGAATATTCGTGGAAATATTGAAGGATGTAACATTTAGACTAGTTCCGATAACAGAAAAAGATGCCAGAAAGATGATTCAAGAAATCAAAGCTTACCCAATTCTAGCCGGTGCTAGAGGGGAAGAACCTGCGGATATCGATGCAATTGTGGATATGCTCCTAAAGGTTTCAAAACTTGTGGATGATCTAAAGGACTACATTAAGGAGATGGATCTTAATCCAGTGTTTGTCTACAATAAGGGAGAAGGTGCAGTTATAGTTGATTCTAGAATAATTCTGAAGCCTAAGGATTGACTTCCTTTCCATATTTTCTTTGGGCATACCCAATTATATCGTGAAGTATGAGTAAGGATATAATGGCATCTATACTAGAGGTTATATTTCCAGCCATTAATAGGAGAAGTGCTAAGAAAAATTCAATGCCAGAATATACTAGGGTTATTTTTATCGCAAGTCTAATCTCATTTTTAATCCCTAAGGCTAGCATAAAGCTGAATATTGAAAATGCCAAGTATACGTATGAGCTGTTTATGTAGTAATAAGCCAGTAGGAGTATTCCATTGAGCAGTAAGGAATAAGTTGCGATCCTCAGCATTGTGACTTCACTTTGGGAGTACTTCTCTTATCTCCTCAAGAATTTTCCTAAATTGGCTAAATCCAGCCCTTACCACTGGGAACTTTGGAAGGAATGGACAGGGAGGCTCATTCTCTATGCTTATCTCGAAGGTCCCTATTTCTTTGGCTATTCTTACTATTTCTTCCTTGTCTAGAGCTATAAGTGGTCTTATTATTGGCAAATTTGTTGCAGTGCTTATTACCATGAGGTTGTCTAATGTCTGAGAAGCAACCTGCCCTAGGGAGTCTCCAGTAACTATAGCCTCCGCTCCTACTTCTCTTGCATACTTCTCCGCAACCATATACATCGTGTACTTGCAAAATATGCAGATCCATTTCTCCCTCTTTAACTCTCTAAGCTTTTCAAAAACCGGCCCTTGAACTTTAAGTGCATCCACTACTTTAAGGTCCTTAACTTTTTCACCGTGAATCTCTTTAAGTCTACTAACAAGCTTCCTAGCTTTTTTCTCTTTTATTTCATCCTGTCTAAAGTGTAAGGGATAGACCTCTGCTCCCCTACTTGCCATTAAGTGAATTGCAACTGGGGAATCTATTCCAGAGCTTAATAGACCTATCACCCTCATCTCTTCCACCCTAGGTATAAAATGTAAGATAAGATTGCCGCTGCCCCGATCAATTCGGGAATTGCAAGCCCAATTTTAAAGCTTACTAGTATCACCATTATCGTGAATGTTATAGTTGCTATTATCCTCCAAGTTCTGCTGTATAATCCCATATCTATAAAGGACAGTAAATACATAAGGATCGCTGACGGTGTGTGAGGTGGCTCTTCTTCTGGGAATATTCCAACAAGAATTAGTAGTATCATTGAGATTTTTAGCAGGTTCCTGTTCAATAAGTTTGCAACTATGATTCCAATAATTCCGAGCCCTATTATGTAAAGATTGAACATCCAACCTTTTGGATTTTTAGCGGAACCCATGTCACTGAGAGCGTTTTTAGTAAATGAAAACCATGGGTTTTGACTTATAACTAAGGCTAGTCCAATTATAAAGTAAATTACCATGACTATTGTGACCTCTCTTTTCATCGTAAGAATCCTCCAAAGGTAATTTTTATATATTTAAATTGAGTTTTTAGTTCTTCGATGGAGAGGATAGCCTTCGTTTACATGGGTGGGGATGAATTTAAATGGTTGTTCTTTGAAGTTTACGATAGGGTAAGAAGGTTTATGAAGGATGTTAACCTTGGGATAATTCCCATTTATGCTGGAAAAATAAAACTTCCCCCAGGAATGCTTGTTAGGGTTAATGCGGGGAACGGATACATAAAGATGTATCCCTTCGAGGCCGTTGTTGAAGCTCTGTATGGGAAGCTTGTGGAGATGAGGGATGATGTGAAGGATGACACGCTCACAAAAATCTTTGGGATAACCACGTTTCCAATAGGTTCAAGAAAGCAATATTTTGACATATATAAAAAATATCTTGGAATTCAGGTTTCAATAGGAAATTATAATGTCCTAGCTTTATCTATAAAACCTTTCTATACAGAAAATAGAGAATTATTTGTTGAAAGAGTTTTTAAAGGGGTTTTACACGAAATTGGGCATCTTTACGGGTTATCGCATTGTAAAAACGACTGTGTTATGAATCCCCCCAATGACCTAAAAGATTGGGATAGAAGGGCTCCCTCCTATTGTAATTCATGTCTGAGGGAGTTAAAAAGGAAAGTTAAGCCCATGCCTCTGCTATTACATCGTGCTTATGAATGCTTTCATTGCTGACCACTTTCACATGAATTTTTCCTGGGAATTTTTTCTTTGCCTTAATTAGAATTTCTCTTGCTACATCTTCTACGAATTTTGGATTTTCGTACATTCTCCTCACAACGGAATTTTCGTCTGGTGTTTTTAAGAGTGTATAAGTCGGTGAGCTGAAGGAGCTCTCAACGACTTCTATCATATCTTCTAGGGTGACATATTCATTAAAGTCTGTAGTTACTTCAAGCTCTCCTATTGCTCTTTGAATGTGCGTTTTTCCTTCATTGTTGGCCATTGCATGTGGACAAGCAGTGTTTCCAATGACTTTAACCTTTAATGTCTTCTTAATTTTGTCACCCTCTTTTATCACTCCTACTTCAACATCATATGGCTCGTAACTAAGTTTATTGCTGGCCGGTGTCATCTTTTCAAGTATTAAGGTTGTTCTTATCCATACTTCTGCTCTTTTATGTCTGTGTTTTTCTTCTAATCTCTGAATTACTGCTAATGCTAGCTCTTCCAGGGATGTATGTATTTTTTTCACTTCTTCTTCTATTGCTTCACTCATGGCATCCGTAATGCTCTCAACCAATCTGCTCATGTGGATTCCTTTTTTCTCTCTAGGGAGGTCTATTGTAATCTCAAAGGTTGGTATAAAAGTATAAACTCTACCCTTCCAGTTTATTTTTGCTATTGTTCTGAGGTTCGTTATCCCAACTCTTGGAAGAGGAATCTTTATTTCGGGCTCTTTCTCTTGTGTTTCGATAAACAATTCTCTCACCAAGACTCTAAAGAAATGTGCTATTTTAAAAGATAATGCTCAAAATTAAAAAAGACCAAAGAGAAGAGTTCAGCTCTTAATAGCGAGCTTAATGTCCTCAACCTTGACGGTCTTTCTTCCAGCGTGCCTTGCAAACTCAACGGCCTTCTTTGCAATCTCGATTGCGTACTCTTCAAGGTACTCGGCGAGAACCTTTGCAGCTTGCTCGCTGACCCTCTCGGCACCTGCCTTTCTAATAAGTCTGTCAACTGGGGCAATTGGTAATTCTCCCATCATCCACACCTCCAGATTTTGTTATTTGTGGGGTATTTGCAATCTGTTTTTTGAAAATAGAGATATATAAACTTTTCGGAATTTGAGCCTTCTGGTAATTTATTCACATTGATAATTCAACATGGTTAACTAATTGTCTTAACAGCGTGAAATTTCTGGGGCTTAGCTGAATTGAGGCAACTTGAAATAATTACTCACAAATTAAGTATAAGTAAAACTATACTAGATAGGTTTAAGATCGCGAGAAGTTCATTCATAGAGAAAAGGAATTAAAGACCTTCAAAAATTTTATTTGGGGGAGAGAATTTGAGTGATGGGAAAATAATACATGATGCTGTTCATGGAAGTATGAGGATCCCTGAAGAAATAATAAAACTTGTAGATACCCCCGAATTTCAGAGACTTCGTGGTGTAAAACAGCTTGGATTGGCAAATCTTGTATATCCAGGAGCAAATCATACGAGATTCGAACATTCTCTAGGAACATGGTATTTGGCAAGGAAATTATCCCTAGAGCTTCAACTTCCTAGGGAAGATAGTCTACTAATTCAGCTGGCGGCCCTCCTTCATGATATAGGTCATGGCCCCTTTAGTCATACTTTCGAGAGGATATACAGGGATAGATTGGACTTTCACGATCATATGGAGGTCAGCAGGAGAATAGTCGAGGGGAAGATTCAGATATGTGAGGATGGGGGAGAATTACCGGATATTATCTCCTCATTAGGTTACGAACCTAGGGAAGTGGGGGAGTTAATAGTTGGGAAACATAAGAAAAGGTATTTGAGGATGATAATTCATGGAGATATTGACGTCGATCAGCTCGATTATCTAACTAGAGATGCCCATTATACTGGAGTTGCCCACGGTATAATAGACCTAGAGAGGTTACTTACCGTGATGAGGGTTTTTAATGGAGAACTAGTCATTGATGAGAAGGGTATCGAAGCCGTTGAGGGAATGTTAGTTGCTAGATCCTTGATGTACTCCCGGGTGTATTTCCATAGAACGGTGAAAATAGCGGAGGGGATGCTGATAAGGGCCGTTGAATTCGCGTTAGATGAAGGTGAGCTTGAAGATTTTTGGAAAATGACCGATGACAGGCTCGTGATAGAGTTAGAGGATCTGGGAGATTTTCCTGGAGATATAATTAGGAGAATTAGAAGGAGAAAATTATTCAAGGCTGCTGTGATAATAGGGCCGGAAGATTTGACGGCTGAAGAAAAGAAATCGTTAACTACTTTATATAGAAGTCAAAAAAAGAGGAAGAAAATTGAAAGTGAGTTAGCTGAAATTGTGGGAGCAAGAGAGGGGGAAGTCATGGTTGAGCTCTCCATTCCAGAGTTGATATTGAGCGAACCGAGGCTTAAGCAGGTTGAGGTCAATGTTTTATTATCTGGAGGTAAGGTTGAACCAATAGGAAAGGTAACTCCGTTGGCCTCTGCTATAAAAAGACGTCAGACACCTAGGTGGATTTTATTAGTGGCGACGTTACCCGAATATATGGAAGGGGTTAAGAGAGTCTGGAGGGAAGTGATATTGGAATAAAGGTTATAAGCATTTGGCTGGAAATGAATTCGATAGTCTATTACGAGGACAGAGGTGGTGAAGGTGGGTCTCTTTGACAAGCTTAAAAAGAGCGACACTCAAAGAAAAGCTCTTCCATCACTAAAGGAGAAAGTAAAAGAGGAGCCTTCTGAAGTAGAGCTAGTGCCTGTTGAAGAAGATAAGCTTGTTAAAGAAATAATAAAGCCAAAAGTCACTTATATAAAGAAGGTTTCAATTTCAACTTATGCTGATCTGAAGAATGTCTCAGAAGAAATTAGTGCAGGTAATATTGTTATAGCAGATTTAACTCCCTTGGAATCTAAGCCTGAACTATTGACGAAGGTGGCCGAACAGCTAAGAATGACGGCTGAAACATTTGGTTGGGACATTGCAAAGCTATGTAAAAATGAATCAAAAGTAATAATTACTCCCCCTAACATAAGGATTTTCAGGGAGTGACAATTTTACTACCTTTTCTATCTTCATTACATGAGGATTAATTACAAAGTGGGCATCTTACCCAACATTTTTCAATAAGATTTAAATATGGTTCTCTGTGCCTAAATGCTATTAGGTGATATGGGTGAGAGTAAAGACCATAATGACCCAAAACCCTGTTACGATAACATTGCCTGCAACAAGGAATTATGCCCTTGAGCTATTTAAAAAGTATAAGGTTAGAAGCTTTCCCGTAGTTAATAAGGAAGGTAAGCTTGTGGGAATAATAAGTGTGAAGAGAATTCTAGTTAATCCAGATGAAGAGCAACTAGCAATGCTTGTTAAGAGAGATGTTCCAGTTGTAAAAGAGAATGATACTCTAAAGAAAGCGGCTAAACTAATGCTTGAATATGACTATAGGCGTGTTGTGGTTGTTGATAGTAAAGGGAAACCCGTTGGAATACTTACAGTTGGCGATATTATAAGGAGATATTTTGCAAAGAGTGAAAAGTACAAGGGAGTCGAGATAGAGCCCTATTATCAGAGGTATGTGAGCATAGTATGGGAAGGAACTCCACTCAAGGCAGCTTTAAAGGCGTTGCTACTCTCTAACTCAATGGCCCTCCCAGTTGTTGATAGTGAAGGTAACTTGGTTGGGATAGTTGATGAGACGGATCTACTGAGGGATAGTGAGATAGTAAGAATAATGAAGAGTACGGAACTAGCGGCCTCTAGTGAGGAAGAATGGATTCTCGAAAGTCATCCAACGTTGTTATTTGAGAAGTTTGAACTTCAACTTCCGAACAAGCCAGTGGCCGAGATAATGACTAGAGATGTAATAGTCGCTACTCCCCACATGACGGTGCATGAAGTGGCCCTAAAAATGGCCAAGTATAGTATAGAACAACTACCCGTAATAAGGGGAGAGGGAGATTTAATTGGTTTAATAAGAGATTTCGACTTATTAAAGGTTCTCGTTAAGTCTAAAGCATGAATCTGTTCTCTTATGGCTTTTGCAAAAATTTTTTAAGAATTATCAATCTTCGAGGGTGGAAACCTTCGAAAGCCTTTTAAATCTTTTATAAAAACACCACAACAGTCTTTGGTCTAAGAAAATCTCTCGGAGGGCAACAATGAGCTGGCATGTCTTCATTCCAGATTCCCTGCTTGAAGAAACTAGCGACCTAAAACTCAAGGCGTATAAAGTAGGACAAATTGCAAGGGCATGTGCAATATTCGGAGTCGAGCACATATGGATATATAAAGCAGGGGGCAGGGATGGAAGACTCATTAAAACATTGCTCGAGTACGTTGAGACTCCCCAGTACCTTAGGAAGAGAATATTCCCTATAATGCCCGAACTCAGGTATGCTGGTGTAATGCCTCCTCTCCAGATACCAAGCCATAAGGAAAAAACAAGTCCCAGGATTGGAGAGATAAGGGAAGGGTTTGCATTCAGAAGGGGCAAGAAAATCTTTGCAGATATTGGCTTGGATAGGCCTGCTTTAGTAAAGGGGATTGCTGAGGAGGGCCGGGGAACATTTAAGATAATCTCAGTAAAGCCTTTAAGGGTCGTTCCGGCCGAGCCTCCTGGGTATTGGGGGTATAAGGTTCATTGGAGTAAAAAAAGTTTGGCAAAAACACTTAAAAATGCTGACCTTGACGTAGTCATCGCAACTTCCCGTAGGGGAGTTGATGTGAGAGATGCCGAAGTGCCCCTCGAGGGCGAGGTAGGTATAGTGTTTGGATCACCTCGAAAAGGTGTGTTTGAGATATTGGAAGAGTTTAAGGAAAAATATGAATTTGATCTCGTGCTCAATACAATCCCTAATCAAAAAACAAGGACTGTAAGGACTGAGGAAGCCGTGTTGGCGACTCTTGCGATATTTAATATCATGAGGAGGGATTGAAATGGGAAAGATTCATAGGCCAAGGAAAGGATCACTTGCTTTCAGTCCAAGGAAAAGGGCAAAGAGTATAGTTCCAAGGATCAGGAGCTGGCCAAAGGAGACCGAAGTTAGAATGCTAGGCTTTGCAGGATATAAAGCGGGGATGACTCATATATTAATGATCGATGACGAACCAGGGCTTACCAACGGAAAGGAGATATTCATGCCAGTCACTATAATTGAAACTCCTCCGTTGAGAGTCTTCGGAATAAGGGCATACAGGCAAGGTTATTTAGGGCTAGAGACGGCGGGTGAAGTCATAGTTCCAGACTTTGAGCTTGATAATTACACTCCAAGTAAGAAGGGTAAGGGGAGGAAGTTCACATTCTATCAATTCCTGGGAAGGAGGATAGCAACCCTACCTAAAGATTACACTCAGGAAGAGTTCGAGCAGAAGTTAGGAGCACTTGAGGATATGATAAAAGAGGGAGAAATAGTCGAGGTAAGAGCGCTAGTATCGACTCAACCCTGGGTTATAAAGCTAAAGAAGAAGCCTGAAGTAATGGAATACGCAATTGGTGGAACGAGCGTTGAAGAGAAATTTAACTACATAAAGGAGAAGCTTGGAAAGGAAATTAGGGTTGGAGAAGTCCTCAAGGAAGGGGAACTTCTTGATGTTATAGCGGTAACGAAGGGTAAGGGTACTCAGGGGCCGGTGAAGAGATGGGGAATTAAGCTTAGGGCTCATAAGGATAGTAAGGGAAGAAGGAAGGTAGGTTCCATAGGCCCATGGCATCCAGCTAGAGTAATGTGGACGGTTCCAATGGCTGGACAAATGGGCTTCCACCACAGAACTGAACTTAATAAGAGGTTAATAGCCATAGGAGAGAACGGAAAGCTTGTTATTGATGGTAATGAAATTGAAATAACGCCAAAGGGTGGCTTTCCACACTATGGAATCGTCAGGGGCGATTTCATGATGATAGCAGGTTCAGTTCCTGGGGCGATAAAGAGGATAATTAGGGTTAGGCCCGCGATAAGACCTCCAAAGAAGAAGCCTCCTGTTCAGAGGCCTCAGATAACCTATGTTAGTGTTGAGTCAAAGCAGTGAGGTGAGATAAATGAAGGTAAAGGTCTTTGACCTTAACGGTCAACCAGTTGATGAGATAGAACTTCCTAGGGTATTCCTTACTCCATTTAGGCCAGATCTAATTAGGAGGGCCGTTATTGCTTCCTGGACGCATAGAATACAACCTCAAGGTAGGGATCCAATGGCCGGTAAGAGGAGGGTTACCGAGAACATAGGAAAGGGTCATGGAATGGCAAGGGTTGAGAGGCTGAAGACCCCACCAAGGTATGCAGCTTTCGTCCCATTCGCTAGGGGTGGAAGAAGGGCACATCCACCAAAGGTTGAGAAGATAATTTGGGAGGGCATAAATAAGAAGGAAAGGAGATTAGCTATAATGAGCGCAATAGCGGCAACGGCTAATTATGACATAGTTAAATCCAGAGGCCATATAGTTGATAATGTTCCTCAGTTACCTTTGATAGTCGTTGATGACCTTCAGAAGGTTAGCAAAACTAGGGAAACTAGGGAGATATTCAAGAAGCTTGGAATATGGGAGGACATAGAGAGGGCCAAGGAGAAAAGTGGAGTAAGAGCAGGTAAGGGTAAGATGAGGGGTAGAAGGTACAAGAAGGCGAAAGGCCCATTGATCGTGGTCGGTAAGAATGAGGGGATAGTATTTGGTGCCAGGAATCATCCGGGAGTTGATGTAGTGGTAGTTGATAACCTTGGAGTTGAGCATCTCGCTCCTGGAACGCACCCAGGAAGGTTAACGGTTTGGACTGTTAGTGCTATAGAGAGGCTTAGGGAAATATACGGGTGATGAAGTATGGATCCTTATAAAGTTATAATTAGACCTGTGGTAACAGAAAAAGCAATCTCCTTGATAGAAAAGGAGAACAAACTAACCTTTATCGTTGATAGGAGAGCAACCAAAACAGACATCAAAAAGGCCATTGAAGAGATATTCAACGTTAAGGTTGAGAAAGTTAACACGCTAATCACGCCAAAGGGAGAAAAGAAGGCTTACGTTAAGTTGAAGCCTGAATATAGCGCGAGTGAAATAGCCGCCAGATTGGGATTATTCTGAGGTGATGTGAGATGGGTAAGAGTCTAATCCAACAAAGGAGAGGTAAGGGGAGTCCCACATTTAGATCCCCCTCTCACAGATTCAGGGGAGCTGTTAAGTATATTCCTCTTAACTATACCCAAGACAAAACGATAAGGGGAGTTGTTGAGGAGATAATGCACGATCCAGGAAGGACGGCCCCGGTTGCAAGGGTTAAATTTGAGAATGGTATGGAGAAGCTGATAATAGCTCCGGAGGGGTTGCTAGTCGGCCAAGAAATATATATAGGGCCAGATGCTCCAGTTGAAATAGGAAATACCCTTCCCCTTGCAAAGATCCCTGAGGGAACTTATATCTATAACATTGAGGGAGTTCCTGGAGACGGAGGTAAGTACGTGAGGGCCGGGGGGACTTACGCTCTCGTAGTTTCTAGAGAGAAGGATAAGGTTATAGTTCAACTTCCAAGCGGTGAGCTCAAGGCGTTTGACCCTAATTGCAGGGCTACGATTGGTGTAGTTGCTGGCGGTGGAAGATTGGAGAAGCCATTAGTTAAGGCTGGTAAGGCTTACTACAAGTACAAAGCCAGGAATAAGTTCTGGCCAACTCCAAGAGGTGTTAAGATGAACGCCGTTAACCATCCATTCGGTGGTAAGGAGCACCACCCAGGTAAACCAACGACAACTTCAAGAAGGGCCCCACCAGGAAGAAAGGTTGGTCATATCGCTGCGAGGAGGACTGGTAGAAGGAAGTGAGGTGGTGTAGATGGCGAGGAAGGAGTTTAGATATCGCGGTTATACCCTTGAGCAGTTGATGAACATGTCCCTTGAAGAATTAGCTAGGCTATTGCCAGCTAGACAGAGGAGAAGCCTTAGAAGAGGGCTTACTCCGGAGCAGAAGAAGCTTTTGAGGAAGATAAGACTCGCAAAGAAAGGGAAGTATAACAAGCCAATAAGAACCCACTGTAGAGATATGATAATCCTTCCAGAGATGGTGGGATTGACGATATACGTGCACAATGGAAAAGAGTTCGTTCCTGTAGAAATAAAGCCTGAGATGATCGGCCATTACCTTGGAGAGTTCGCTCCAACTAGAAAGAGGGTACAGCATGGAGCTCCTGGTATTGGAGCTACAAGATCTTCAATGTTCGTTGCAGTCAAGTGAGGTGGTTTAGATGGGCAAGCGCTTTGGCTACTCTTTCCAAAATTTTGATCCTGAAAGGATGGCGAGGGCGAGTGGTAGAGATCTTAGAATTTCACCAAAACTTGCAGTTGAAGTATGCAGAGAGCTGAGGGGAATGATGCTAAATGATGCACTAAGATATCTGGATGAAGTCATAGCCCTAAAGAGGCCCGTTCCGCTTAGGCGTTACAACGATAGCCAAGGACACAAGCCAGGAAAAGGGTTTGGTCCGGGAAGATATCCTGTTAAAGTTGCAAAGGCCATAAAGAAAGTTCTATTGAATGCGAAGAATAACGCTGAGCAAAAGGGTCTTGATCCTGATAAGTTGAAGATAATTCATATCGCTGCTCACAGAGGACCCGTACTTAGGGGATGGTATCCGAGGGCATTTGGAAGGGCAACTCCATTCAACGAGCAGACGACTCACATAGAGGTAGTAGTTGAGGAAATTAGGAGGTGAACTCATGGCAATTGAGAGGTACTTCATTCGCGAAGCTGTTAAAGAGATGCTCATCGACGAATTTTTAGAAAAAGAGCTTAGAAGAGCAGGTTATGGTGGATTGGACATAAAGAAGACTCCCCTTGGAACTAAGGTAATAATATTTGCTGCTAATCCCGGTTACGTCATAGGTAGGGGTGGAAGGAGAATAAGAGAACTTACTAGAATCTTAGAGAGACAGTTTGGCTTAGAAAATCCACAGATCGATGTTCAGGAGATAAAGAACCCCTACCTTAATGCAAAGGTTCAGGCAGTTAGAATAGCCCAGGCCCTTGAGAGGGGAATACATTTTAGAAGGGCCGCCTATTCTGCAATGAGGGCTATAATGAACAATGGAGCGAGAGGCGTAGAGATAAGACTCAGCGGAAAGCTAACTGGAGAGAGGGCTAAGAGCGTAAGGTTTTACCAGGGATACTTAGCAAAGGTCGGTAACCCTGCTGAAACTCTAGTGAGCAAGGGATATGCCCAAGCCCTGCTGAAACTGGGAGTTATCGGAGTTAAGGTTGCCATAATGCCTCCAGATGCAAGGCTACCGGATGAGATCGAAATCGTAGAGAAGCCAGCAGAGGAAGAGGTGAGCACCAATGAAGCCGAGTGAGATTAGGGAGATGAGTATTGAGGAGATAGATGCTAAAATTAGGGAGTTGAGGCTTCAACTTGCTAAGGAAAGGGGAATGCTTACTATGGGTACCTCCCTTGAAAATCCGATGGTTATTAGGAACTTGAGAAGGGATATAGCCCGCCTCCTGACAATAAAGAAGGAAAAATTGAGGGAAATGGGGAAAAAGTGAAGGTGGTGTTTGGTGCCTAGGATAGTAAATCCGTTGGATGAAATGCTCTTTAAAGAAGTCCTAAAGGAGCAACAGAGAATTAAGGTATACATAGAAAGGGCAAGGTACGGAAAAGTCAAGACAATAATCGAGGGGATCGATGAGAAAGAGTTTGATCTGGAGGAAATAGCAAAGAAGCTCAAGGCGAAGTTGGCATGCGGCGGAACAGCAAAGAACGGAAGAATAGAGCTACAAGGAGATCACAGGGATCGTATCAAGAAATTATTGGCAGAACTTGGATTTTCAGAGGAGCTCATAGAGGTAGAGTAACGAGAAGAAATATAATTTGGCATGAGCTCATAGGATTGAGGGTCAGGATAGTTGGCTCTACGCATCCAGCATTCGTAGGGATTGAAGGTTACGTAATTGATGAGACCAGAAACATGTTAGTGATAGCTGGAGACAGAATTTGGAAAGTCCCTAAGGATGTATGTATATTTGAGTTCGAGGCTGATGATGGGACAAAGATTAAAATACCCGGGGAAAGATTGGTTGGCAGACCTGAGATGAGACTGAAAAAGAGGTGGAAAAAATGGTGAGAGATATCGGTTTAAGAATCCAACCTCCTGCTGAAAAGTGTGATGATCCAAAGTGTCCCTGGCATGGGCACCTTAAGATACATGGTAGAGTATTCGAGGGAATAGTTATTAGTGACAAGCCGAGGAAAACAGTAACCGTTGAAAGACAATACTACCACTACTTGAAAAAATATGAAAGGTATGAGCTTAGAAGGAGCAGGATCCATGCTCACAACCCACCGTGCATCAATGCTAAGGTTGGAGATAGAGTTTTGATAGCGGAGACAAGGCCTTTGAGCAAGACCAAGCACTTTGTCGTAGTTGCCGTTCTAGAGAGAGCTGAGGAGAGGAGGTGATTTCAATGGCCAAGAAGGGTGCGGGTGCTACAAGGGGAATATCACCTGTAAGGCCAACTAGAGCAATACCAATTGGAGCTTATTTAACGGTTGCAGACAATAGTGGGGCCAAGGTAATTCAGGTCATTGGTGTTGTTGAGTACCATGGAACTAGAAGGAGGTTAGCTTCAGCTGGAGTTGGAGACATGGTGGTTGCGACGGTTAAAAAAGGTAGGCCAGACATGAGACACCAAGTGGTTAGGGCCGTGATAATCAGACAAAGAAAGGAATATAGAAGGCTTGACGGCATGAGGGTTAAGTTTGAGGATAATGCAGCGGTAATTGTAACCCCTGAGGGTGTTCCCAGGGGAACTGAAATAAGGGGTCCCGTAGCTAGAGAAGCCGCTGAGAAATGGGTTAGGATTGGTAGCATTGCGAGCATAATAGTTTGAGGTGAGGATTATGAAAATGAATTCAAAGCAACCAAGAAAGCAGAGGAAATTCCTGTACAATGCTCCTCTCCATGTTAGACAGAAGATGATGTCCGCTCCACTAAGTAAGGAACTTAGGGAGAAATATAAGGTGAGGAACCTTCCGGTAAGGGTTGGGGACAAAGTGAGGATAATGAGGGGCGACTTTAAGGGCTATGAGGGAAAGGTTGTCGAAGTTGACTTGAAGAGGTATAGGATCTACGTGGAAGGAGTAACATTGAGGAAGGTTAATGGAACTGAGGTATTCTATCCAATTCACCCCTCAAATGTCATGATAATTGAGTTGAACCTTGATGATGAGAAGAGAAAGAAAATAATTGAAAGGAGGGCTGGATAATGGCGAGAAAAGGTCCCAAGAGGCATCTTAAGAGGCTTGCCGCTCCTTCATCTTGGTATATTGAGAGGAAAGCTTACAAGTGGGCCGTAAGGCCGAGACCAGGACCACACAACATGAGAACGTCAATTCCCCTGCTATATATAGTTAGGGATTACCTTGGCTATGCTAAGACCGCTAGAGAAGCTAGAAAGATCCTTAATGAGGGTAAGTTCCTTGTGGATGGTAAGGTAAGAAAGGATTACAAGTTCCCAGTTGGAATTATGGATGTAGTTTCAATTCCCGAAACGGGAGAGCATTATAGAGTTCTACCAAACAGGATTGGAAAGCTAGTCCTTCACCCAATAAGTGAAGAAGAAGCGAACATCAAACCTCTAAGGATTAGGAATAAGAGAATGGTGAAAGGGGCCAAGGTGCAGTTAAACTTTCATGATGGAACTAATCACTTGATACCACTTACTGAGAAAGATAACTACTTCACATCCTATACTGTTCTCATGAAAGTTCCAGAGAGGGAGATAATGGAGGTTCTACCATTTGAAAAGGGTGCTTACGTTTTCGTAACCCAGGGTAAGAACGTTGCCAGGAAGGGAAGGATAGTCGAGATCAAGAAGTTCCCAATGGGATGGCCAGATGTTGTGACCATTGAAGACGAAGAGGGTGAGCTGTTCGATACGCTAAAAGAGTACGCTTTCGTCGTTGGCAAGGATAAGCCAAAGATATCGCTTCCATGAGGTGATCTAAATGCCAGTATCAATACCGAATAGGGAAGAAATTTTAGCCGACTGGGAAGCTCATCCAATGAGAAGGCCAAGAATCCAGAAGGTGACGATCAATATAGGTGTTGGGGAGAGTGGTGAGAGACTTACAAAGGCTGAAATAATGTTGCAGAGATTAACTGGGCAAAAACCAATCAGGAGAAAGGCAAAGAAGACCAATAGGGACTTCGGAATTAGAAGAGGCGAGCCAATAGCAGTTAAAGTTACATTGAGAGGGCCAAAGGCTTATGAGATGCTAAAAAGGTTACTGGCAGCTGTAGATTACAAACTTAAGGCTTCAAGCTTTGATGAACATGGCAATGTTTGTTTCGGAATTGAGGAGCATATAAACATACCTGGAGTTGAATACGATCCTGAGATTGGCATCTTTGGGATGGATGTGTGCGTAACTCTAGAAAGACCTGGATTCAGGGTTGCAAGAAGGAAAAGAAAGAGGGCTAGAATACCAACTAGACACAAGTTAACGAAGGAAGAGGGAATGCTTTATATGATGGAGGAATTTGGAGTTGAGATAGTTGAGGAGGAGGGGTGAGGTAGATGGCGAAAGCTGATTATAATAAGAGAAAACCTAGAAAGTTTGGTAAGGGTGCGAGAAGATGTATTAGGTGCGGTCAATATGGTCCTATTATTAGGATTCATGGTTTAATGTTGTGCAGGCACTGCTTCAGAGAGGTAGCACCCAAGCTTGGCTTCAGAAAGTATGAGTGAGGTGATAAGATGACGCTACTAGATCCACTTGCGAATGCCCTTTCCCACATAACAAATAGTGAGAGGGTTGGAAAGAGAGAGATATACATAAAGCCAGCTTCAAAGCTCATCGGAGAAGTGCTAAGAGTGATGCAAAAGTACGGATATATCGGGGAATTCGAGTTCATAGACGACGGAAGGGCTGGCGTTTATAGGGTTCAGCTATTAGGTAGGATAAACAAGGCGGGGGCTATAAAACCAAGATTCCCAGTTAAAGCCACTGAATACGAGAAGTGGGAAAAGAGATTCCTCCCAGCATTCGAGTTTGGAATCCTAATAGTTTCAACTTCCCAGGGAGTTATGAGCCACAAAGAGGCTAGAGATAGGGGAATTGGTGGAAGGTTAATAGCATACGTCTACTGAGGTGAGAGAAATGCCAGTTGATGCATGGATTAGGGAGGAAATTGAAATTCCAGAGGGCGTCGAGGTTAGTGTTCAGGATTATAATGTTAAAGTTAAAGGACCAAAGGGAGAAGTTGAAAAGAAGCTATTTTGGCCTGGAGTAAAGATATTCGTGGAAGATGGGAAAGTGGTAATATACAAGGATTTCCCCAGGAGAAAAGACGTAGCTATAGTTAGGACGTTCAAGGCCCATATAAACAACATGATAAAGGGAGTCACAGAAGGCTTTACGTACAAGCTTAAGGTTGTCTACAGCCACTTCCCAATAACGGTGAAAGTTCAGGGTGATGAAGTTATAATAGAGAACTTCCTGGGCGAGAAAGCTCCAAGAAGGGCTAAGATACTACCTGGGGTCACCGTGAAGGTCAAGGGTCAGGAAATAATAGTTGAGGGGATTGATAAAGAAGCTACCGGTCAAACCGCTGCAAATATAGAGCAGGCCACTAGGATCACAAAATGGGATAGAAGAGTATTCCAGGATGGAATTTACATAGTTGAGAAAGCCGGAAAGCCAATAACTTTCTGAGGTGAGATAAATGAATGAGAGGGAGTTTAAGAGGCTCTTAAAGGTGAGGGCGAGGCTCAAGAGAAAGAAGCCTAGATTCCTGAGGCAAGAGTGGTGGAGGTATCCCAAGTTTAAGAACGATCCTAAATGGAGGAGGCCCAAGGGTATTGACAGTAAGATGAGGCTTAAGCTTAAGGGTAAGCCAAGATCCCCTAGCATAGGTTGGAGCTCTCCGAGGTTAGTCAGGGGATTGCATCCAAGTGGTTATGAAGAAGTTCTCATTCACAATGTCAAGGAGCTTGAAAGACTAGATCCCAGAAGGCAAGCGGCAAGGATAGCTCACACAGTTGGCAAGAAGAAGAGAATTGAGATATTGAAGAGAGCTGAAGAATTGGGAATCAAAGTCCTTAATCCTAGGTTGTGAGGTGGGAGTATGAATACCTTGAAAATGCAGAGGAGGATAGCTGCTGAGCTCCTGAAGTGTGGCGAGAATAGGGTGTGGATCGATCCTGAGAAGGTTGATGAAGTTGCTTCCGCGATAACGAGGGAAGATATTAGGAGGCTTATTAAGGAAGGGGTCATAAGGAAAAAACCCATAGAGGGGCAGAGCAGATATAGGGCTAGGATAAGGCATGAACAGAAGAAGAAAGGGAGACACAGAGGTCCTGGAAGTAGGAAAGGTAAGAAGACGGCAAGAATGGGTAAGAAGGAGCTTTGGATTAAGACGATAAGGGCCCTTAGAAGAGAACTTAGGAAGCTCAAGGAGCAAAAGAAAATCGATAGGAAGACGTATAGAATGCTCTACATAAGGGCTAAGGGAGGTCAATTTAAGAACAAACACCAGCTCTATCTATTCCTTGAGGAGCATGGTTTATTGAAGAAGTGAGGTGAGAAAAATGGCTCACGGTCCTAGGTATAGGGTTCCCTTCAGGAGAAGGAGAGAAGGGAAAACTAACTATAGAAAGAGGCTGAAGCTACTTAAATCAGGTAAGCCTAGGTTAGTTGTCAGAAAAAGCCTCAATCATCATATTGCTCAAATAATAGTTTACGACCCAAAGGGAGATAGAACCTTAGTTTCAGCCCATACTAGGGAGCTAATAAGAGATTTTGGATGGAAGGGGCATTGCGGAAATACTCCATCGGCTTACCTCCTGGGTTTACTGATCGGTTATAAAGCGAAGAAGGCAGGTATCGAAGAAGCAATCCTTGATATAGGGTTGCACCCTCCAGTTAGGGGGAGCTCAATATTCGCTGTACTTAAAGGTGCCATAGATGCCGGTCTTAACGTTCCTCACAGTCCAGAGATATTTCCAGAGGATTACAGAATAAGAGGAGAGCATATAGCTGAATACGCTAGGATGCTTAAGGAACAGGATGAAGATAGATTTAGAAGGCAGTTTGGTGGTTACCTTGAGAAGGGTCTCGATCCTGAAAAGCTTCCTGAACATTTTGAAGAGGTTAAGGCGAGAATAATTGAGAAGTTTGAAAGTGAGGGGGCGAGAGAATGAGCCAAGATTGGAAAGAATATGCAAAGAGGGTTTTAGATGAGTGGCAACCGAGAACAAAGCTTGGCATGCTCGTTAAGGAGGGCCAGATAACTGACATTCATGAGATATTCAGAAGGGGTTACCAGATCAAGGAACCTGAAATAATTGACGTCTTGTTACCTGAAGTAAACGCTAGGGAGAACCAGGAGATCATAGATATTGCATTAACGGTTAGAATGACTGACAGTGGTAGAAGGGTAAGATTTAGGGTTCTCGCGGCCGTTGGGAACAGGGATGGTTACGTTGGCTTAGGAATAGGACACGGAAGGGAAGTCGGAATTGCAATAAGGAAGGCCATAAATTACGCTAAACTGAACATAATCGAGATAAAGAGAGGTTGTGGTTCCTGGGAGTGCAGATGTAGAAGGCCTCACTCGGTACCATTTGCAGTGGAGGGTAAGGAGGGAAGTGTAAGAGTTAGGCTAATTCCTGGGCCTAGAGGTCTCGGTCTCGTTATAGGTGACGTCGGGAAGAAGATCTTAAGATTGGCTGGAATTCAAGATGTCTGGTCTCAAACATTTGGTGAAACAAGAACTACAGTAAACTTTGCAAAGGCGGTATTCAATGCACTTTATAATACCAATAGAGTAGTTGTTACACCTGAGATGATCGAGAGATACGGAATAGTCGTTGGTAGGGCAATGCCCACCAGCTTCACCTTAGAGTGAGGTGATAAATAATGGCAAAACTCGCAGTGATAAGAATAAGGGGTAGAGTCAATGTTAAGAGGCCAGTCAGAGATACCTTGGCAATGCTGAGACTTCACAGGGTTAATCATTGTGTTATAGTCGATGACACGCCTAGTTACCTTGGTATGCTTCAAAAGGCTAAGGACTACATTACATGGGGTGAAATAAACGCTGAAACTCTCGCAAAGTTAATCAGAAAGAGGGGTAAATTAATAGGGAACAAGCCAGTGACCGATGAATACGTTAAGGAGAAGCTTGGTATGACCATAGAGGAGTTTGCTCAGAAGGTAATAAATGGGGAGATGAGCCTTAAAGACCTACCGAATCTAAAACCTGTCTTTAGGCTTCATCCACCAAGGGGAGGATTTAAGGGAAGTAAGAAGAGATCATTCCAGGAAGGAGGGGCCCTCGGTTATAGGGGCGAGAAAATAAATGAATTAATTGAGAGAATGCTCTGAGGTGGCGAGAATGATAAGGAGGAGAAAGAAAGTTAGAAAGCTTCGTGGAAGTCACACTCATGGATGGGGATGTAAGAAGAAACACAGAGGAGGAGGTAGTAAAGGCGGCAGAGGGATGGCAGGAACGGGGAAGAGAAACAAAAGTAAATGGACGTGGACAATAAAGTATGCTCCTGACCATCTGGGGAAGAGAGGGTTTTCAAGACCTCCAGAAGTTCAGAGAGATGTGAGGATCGTTACCCTGAAGTTCATCGATGAGCATTTGGAGGATCTGTTGCAGATGGGAATTGCATACGAGGAGGAAGGTAAAATAGTCGTTGATACAACGCAATTTGCAGACAAGGTCCTGGGGACTGGAAGGCTTACGAGACCTCTAACCATTAAGGCTAAGGCTTTCTCGGCTAAAGCAGAAGAAAAAATTAAAGCAGCTGGAGGGGAAGTAATACTAGCTTAACCTCCTAAAATTTATTTTTTAGGGTGTTGAGTCATGGGAGCAAGGGATGTAATTTACGCGATGGAAAAATGGTTTCCAGAAGTCGAAAGACCAAAAAAGCATGTTCCCCTAAAGGAGAAGTTTGTTTGGACTGGACTTGCCCTTGTGTTATACTATGTACTCGCCGAAATTCCAGTTTATGGCATCCCTAAAAAGATCCAAGATTACTTCCAATTTTTAAGAGTAGTTCTTGCAGGTAGGAATGGATCAATTTTGACCCTGGGAATAGGTCCAATAGTTACCGCGGGTATAATCCTTCAGCTTTTAGTCGGTTCTGAGTTAATAAGGCTTGATCTGGCGAATCCTGAAGATAGAAGATTTTATCAAGCGTTGCAAAGGGTATTTTCTGTGTTCATGTGTTTCTTCGAGGCCGCTATCTGGGTGTTAGGTGGAGCATTTGGTAGGGTAGGTGTCGATGTAACCTATACGATTGCTACATTGATGATAATACAATTAGCTCTTGGTGGTATAATACTTATAGTGTTAGATGAGCTCGTAAGTAAATGGGGAATAGGTAGTGGAATAAGTTTATTTATAGCCGCTGGAGTTTCTCAGAGAATATTGACAAGAAGTTTAAACCCCCTGACAGATCCTAATATAATAGATCCTCTAACAGGTAAGCCGGCAATAGTTGGAGCTATCCCATACTTCATCCAGCACATTTTGGATGGCGATCTCAAGGGAGCACTTTACAGAGGTGGTTCTGCTCCAGACATGATAGCTGTCACGGCAACCATAATCGTGTTCCTCGTGGTAGTGTACTTTGAGAGCATGCGTGTTGAAATACCTCTTGGATATAGAGGGGTCACCATAAGGGGCAGATATCCAATTAAATTCCTCTATGTTAGTAACATTCCGATAATATTAACTTTCGCTTTGTATGCAAATATACAGCTTTGGGCTAGGGTGTTAGATAGATTTGGACATCCCTGGTTAGGTAGATTCGATCCAGTAACGGGTAATCCTATAGGAGGATTCGTGCTGTATGTAATTCCACCGAGGAACATATTCACGGTTATAGATAATCCAGTAAGGGCAATAATTTACCTGATACTAACTATAATATTCAGCCTGCTCTTTGGATTTCTGTGGGTAGAATTAACGGGTCTTGATGCAAGAACGATAGCAAGGCAGTTGCAGAGAGCAGGTTTGCAAATCCCAGGATTCAGGAGGGATCCAAGAACTTTGGAGAGGGTGTTGCAAAAATACATTCCTTATGTAACGTTTTGGGGATCTCTAACAGTTGCCCTGATATCAGTCTTGGCTGATTTCCTGGGAGCTTTGGGAACTGGAACAGGAATCTTACTGACGGTAGGTATCCTCTACAGGTTCTATGAAGAAATTGCAAGAGAACAGATAACGGAAATGTTCCCAGCCTTGCGGAGGCTATTCAAAGGATGAATTTTCTTCCTTTTTATTAAAATTCTGAAGGATAATAATTTTAAACACTTTCAGGGTTGTAAGATTAGGGGTGAAGAATGCCCTTTGTAGTCATTATTACGGGCATTCCAGGAGTCGGGAAAAGCACTATCACTAAATTAGCATTACAGAGGACTAGGGCAAAATTTAAACTCATAAATTTTGGTGATCTCATGTTCGAGGAGGCTTTAAAATTAAAATTAGTTAAGCATAGGGATGAGATGAGAAAATTACCATTAGAGGTTCAAAGGGAGCTTCAGATGAATGCTGCCAAAAAAATAGCTGAAATGGCTAAAAATTATCCGATTCTCCTTGATACGCATGCAACGATAAAGACCCCTCACGGTTATTTATTGGGACTTCCGTATGAGGTTATAAAGATTTTAAATCCAAATTTCATCGTTATAATCGAAGCTACTCCTTCCGAGATCCTTGGAAGGCGACTTAGAGATCTTAAGAGGGATAGAGATGTTGAAACAGAAGAGCAAATTCAAAGGCATCAAGATTTAAATAGGGCCGCTGCGATAACTTATGCAATGCATTCAAATGCACTAATTAAGATAATAGAGAACCATGAGGATAAAGGTTTAGAGGAGGCTGTTAACGAACTCGTGAAAATACTAGATTTGGCGGTGAAGGAATATGCTTGAAGGTATATACCTTGCACTCGATAAGATGTTTGGACCAATGCTCAGGAACACTCATCCCATGTGGGTAGTCACGGTATCTGGGGTGATTTTAGGAGCTTTCTTCGTTTTGCTTAATTACTTCTTGGTTGACCAGGAAAAGATGAAGAGACTTCAAAAGATGGCGAAAGAGCTCCAGGAGGAGTTTAAAAAGGCTAGGGAGAGTGGTGATGAGAAGAAGTTGAGAAAGTTGCAACAGAAGCAACTTGAGTTGCTAAGACTTCAAAATGAATTAATGAAGGATGCATTCCTCAAGCCTATGCTAATAACCTGGCCGATAATAATAATATTTTGGGGTTGGCTGAAGAGATGGTATTTTGAAACAGCCATAGTAAAGTATCCATTCAACTTCTTCCTGTTCGATATATTTCACAAGATGTATCACTCAGCGCTAAAGCCGGATGAACTGGGATACTTTGGCTGGTACTTCCTAACTAGTTACGTTGTAGGTACCATATTAAGGAAAGTCTTAGACATGGCATGACTGATCATCCAATCTGGAAAGCCGAGGATCTGAGTTCCCCTCTTTCAAATCTATACGGATCGAACCACTCCCAGTCAAGAGGAACCTTTGTTTTCCCCTTTACTATCTTCTCGGCGAGCGCTTGTGAAACTGCTGGGGCCATCATAAAGCCATGACCTGAGAAGCCTATCGCCACGTAGAAGTCCTCTTCAAGTTCTCCTATCGCTGGATTGTTATCTGGAGTTTTTGCATAGTATCCGGCCCACTGTCTTATGATGTGAACATGCTTTAAGGCTGGCACTATCTTCACGGCCCACTTCAGCGCTTCCTTAACGAAGTCGTAAGTTGGAGTTACATCGTCTGGATTACCTTTGTATTCCAATGCAGTTCCGCATATCACTCCCCCATCTTCTCCATCTTGGATCACATAACTGTCACTCCAAGCTGGAGGGCAGACAAGGGGTTCTATTTGTCCTCTTTCTATTGGTTCTGTTTTGACAAGCTGGTGCTTGAATGGTTTTATCGGAACTATATCCTTGCCTATCATTGAGTTTATCCTTCTTCCCCAGGCATTAGTTGCATTAACAATTACATCTACCCTGAACTCTCCTCTCGTCGTTTTTATGATCCATTTGTCATTTTTCTTGATTCCAATAACTTCCGTATACGGATAAAACCTAACCCCTAGCTTTTCTCCAGCCCTCTTATACCCATAGAGAGTATGAAATGGGCTGGCCTTTCCATCTTCTGGGTTCCAAGCTCCCGCTAAGAATGCGTCTGCATTTAATGGAGGAACTATTTCCTTGGCTTCCTCTGGAGTTATTAGCTTTGTTGGAACACCGAATTTATTTTGAAGCTTTATATTCCTCTTAAACGCTTTAACTTCCTCCTCGCTAGTTGCTAAAAACAGATAACCCGTTTGTTGGAACATTACTTCATATTCTAGCTCCTCACTTAATTTTTTCCATTTATCTATAGAGTACTTCATGAGTCTTATGTTTGCTTCATCCGTGAACTGGGCTCTTATTCCGCTCGCACATCTGAATGTGGAACCTGAGCCGAAATATCTCTTTTCAAAGACTATTACTTCTTCTCCAAGCTTTGCAAGCTCATAAGCCGTTGCAATTCCAATGATTCCTCCTCCAATTATACCTATCATTTTTCATCTTCCTCCTCAATGAAAGCTTCAATCCTAACAGGCCTGATCGGAAATCTAGCATTTGGCAAACTAATTTCTTCCGGCTTCTTTCCGGTCTTTCTGGCTAAGATTGAAATTACTATAGGTATGCAAGTTCTACCTTGACAAGGGCCCATTCCAATCCTGAGGAGTCTTCTCAATTCCTCTAGATCAGTGACTCCTTCATCTATGAGCTTTTCAATTTCCTCTAGGGTTACATCGTTACATCTACAAACTATCTTCATTCTCTCACGACCTTAATAGCTCTAACATCCCATGCAAGTTCAAGTGGTACCTCTACGGTAACTATCGGGGTGTCTCCCTTTGTCTTTTCCCTGGGAACGACCGTGATGACTCTCCCCCTTCCAACCTCCTCTCCTTTCCTGTTGAGGAGAATAACTTCTTCTCCTCTTTCTGGTAGGGGGAGCAACTCATGGGGTAAGGTTATTCTGGCTTTATCCCCTACGTAATGAATCATGAAGAACGCTAGTCCGGGGCATACTTGGACACAGAGAGAACAGCCAATGCACTTTTCGTAATCAACTATAGGAATATCATTCGGGTTATCCATCTTTATGGCATTCGTTGGGCAGACCTCTTTACAGGGAGTGCAGGGAATCCTTTGAGGACATTCAGGGACTGCAACAGGCCTTTCTCTTAGTCTCTTTTCACTTGGTTTTGGAATTATTGAAAATAGCTCTTCGGGAGTTATGTATCCATACTTCAAGTAATTGGGTATCTCACTCATTTAGAACCCTCCAGGAGCTTTTTTATACCTTCAATAACACGCCTCCCAAAAGGTCCGGAACGGAATTCCTCCAACTCTTTTTCGGTTTTTTCTATTTCCTTTACCCACTCCTCCCCGGCTATTCCGAGTCTTAATGCTGCGGCTAATCCTGCTATTTTCCCTTCGAGCATTGCAGTTGTTGCTTCCTCAATTCCTGCCGTATCTCCAGCAACGAAAATTCCTTTGACAGTTGTTTCCATCCATCTGTCTCTAACTGGTACGTGACCTCCAAGTTCTCTTACGTACTTTATTTGACAGCCAGCTTGCTGAAGTAACTCTATGCTCGGTCTAAGACCTACGGCTATGGCTATTAAATCAACATCAAAAATTTTCTCAGTTCCTGGGATAGGGTTCCAGTTCTCATCTATCTCGGCAACAATGGCTCTTTCAACTTTCTCTTCTCCCTCAGCTTTTAGAATGGTATGCCTTGTTAGAATTGGAACACCTAATCTTCTAACTTTTGCTGCGTGAACGAAGTATCCACCAATTTTAGGCATAGCTTCAACTATAGCTTGTACTTGAACGTTCGCCTGAAGGAGTTGATATGCTAAAATTAATCCGACGTTTCCGGCCCCAACAATGAGTGCTTTTTCTCCAGGCTTAATTCCATAAGTGTTCATAAGCGTTTGAATGGCCCCAGCTCCGTAGATTCCGGGTAAATCATTATTTTCAAATGGTATTGTTTTCTCCATTGCCCCAGTTGCGACAATAACGGCCTTTCCCTTAAATTCTATTAATTCATTTTCTTTTCTAACTCCAATTACAAGCTTTTCCTCTCCATCTTGGAATATTCCAACGGCCGAAGTCCGCAAGTATGCCTTTATATTTTCCCTTTTCTCTATTTCTCGTCTTAGGATTTCTGCTATTTTAATTCCCCTTATGCCTGCAAATTGATCTCTCTTCCCGAAAAATTTGTGAGTTTGCTTTACTAGTTGACCCCCGAGCATTGGGCTTTCATCAATGAGAATAACCTTTGCTCCGGTATCACTGGCGCTTATTGCTGCCATCATCCCAGCAGGGCCACCTCCCACTACTATTATATCTCCCTTGACAATTTTTGCCCTTTTCTTCTTGTCTTTTTTATTTATATTAGCGGGAAGAATGGGTTTATTTTCCTCTATCTTCATCCCATCTTCGACCAAAGTTATGCATGTCCTTACATTTGGAATGCCATTAACTGTCATTAAGCATGAGGAGCACTTCCCGATAGCGCAGAATAGTCCTCTTGGCCTCTTTCTAACCCTCGAGTAATTTAGGACCCTAATTCCAGCAGCGTGAAGGGCCGCGGCTATTGTTTCCCCCTCGTACGCTTCTATTGGTTGTCCTTTATAGTAAATGGTGACCTTTCTTTTCCTCTTTTTCTCAAAATCTAAAATAGGATGCTCATTGATTCTCACAATTTCCACCTAAATATAGGTTAGGGAAAATGAAATTTGAAAATTTTTTAATAAAAAGGTTATTCACCTTTGGTTTCCCTGCTAAGTTTGAATATATCGAATCTAGTTATTATCCCTATTGGTTTTCCATTTCTCCCCTGAACTATTACCGCTTGGTGATCCTCTAAGAGGTATTTTATAACTTCAAGATCTTCATCCTCTGAAACCAATGGAAAGGGCTCTTCCATTATATCCTTAGCCTTCTTTGAATAAATATCCTCATCCTCCAAGCTTTTTCTTACAAGAAGTCTCTCCGTGATTGCCCCGACTATTTTATCCTTTTCCATAACGGGCACTTGGGAGATGTTATACTTCTCCATAAGTCTTACAACCTTTTCTATCTTATCTTCGGAGCTTACCGAGATTATTGGGGATGACATTATATTTTTTGCAGTTATTCTTGTTTTTTGGCACTCAAGAAGAGCTCTAAGAATTCTGTTGAAGGTTGAAAGCCTTGGATCAACTTTTCCAGCTTCCAACTTTGCAATATACGCCTGAGTAACCCCTGCTTTTCTAGCTAACTCCTCTTGGGTTATCCCTAAGGCTTTCCTTATTTTCTTAATGTCCCTGGGATCAACAGGCTTTGGTATTATTACCATAGATTAGCCTCCATCTATTAATTAAGAAGGGGATATTAAACTTTATTGTGGGCCGGCAACAGAGACCCAGCGGTCATTAATCCCGCGGGCGGATGCACCGGCCCTGTAGGCTCGGCGTGAGCACACCCCGCTCATCGACCCCGAAACCTTGCGGGGGCGGGTTGACCGAGCCCTTGCGAGGGTATTGTACCCTCGCTGTCGGCGATTAAAATTAATAAATTATAGCTTAAAATTCTTGTGGGCGGATGATGATCCTTGCCCAGCCTGAGGAGTGATGAAGTCGGTATTAGCTGACGCTGTGTTTGGGGGTGCATTAATGATAGAATTTTATGCTAGTGAAGCCTTAATATGCCCTAGAAGGGTATGGTTTAGGCTTAAAGGAATTCCAGAGAAATGGCCAGAAGTTGCTAAGCCAAGATTGGAGAAGGGAATGAAAATTCACGAAGTCCTGGGGAAAGTATTGAAGGATAGATTCGATGTCGAACTTGAGAAAAGTGTTATTATAAGGTTTCCTAAGCTTGGAATGGAGATACATGGGAAGATAGATGTGTACAAAGAATTCCCAATAGAAATTAAGGGAAAGTCCTATATTCCTAGTTCTCCGATTGATTATCACCTAGCTCAGCTTAATCTATATTTAAGGGGAGTAAATGCTGAGTATGGATACTTATACTATGTAAAGCTAACTGATGATCCATGGAGAGCGATAAGTGACATTGTATTTGATAGCTTCCCTCTAATAAAGGGAAATGGTCTTAAAATATTCGAAGTTCCCTACGATGAAGTTTTATTCAAAGAGACCGTTAAGTATTTTTACGAAATAAAGCTCTATTTAGAAAATGATGAGCTCCCTCCAGCTTGGAAAGGCCCCCATTGTAAGTTCTGTCCCTATAATTACATTTGTTTATCAGGGGAAGAATTTTAGAGCATCCATACGTTGTAAAATTTTACCTCAACGCTTTCCCCAATGTTAAGAATTGCAAATGTTGGCTCACTCATTCTAGGTAATGTTGGAGATCCGGGGTTTAATAACGTGATCTCCTTTCCCATATATTTAAGTTTGGCATAATAAGGTCTGTGAGTGTGACCAAAGATAACTATATCGGCCTCTTCCTCTAATCCCTTATAAAGCAGGTTTTGGGTGTCAAGGGTTAGGAAATTGTGTCCATGAATTACTAAAACTCTCTTATCTCGAATGTTGAGGATCTCTTCTTCGGGTAGTTTTAAGATATCTGCATTACCTTTAACCGCTATCACGGGGGCAACATTTTCTAACATATCAAGTAGGCTTCTCTCAGTAATGTCACCAGCATGAATTATATATGCCACATTTTTCTCCCTAAAAAATTCTAGAATCTTCTCTGGAAAATAAGCCTTTGGAAAATGTGTATCACTTAATACCCCAACTAGCATCGGTGAGGTCCCCTTTCATCATCTTTCAGCTTCTATGCCTTTTCCTCATCTTCTTCTTTTCTTTTTTCCTCTTTTTTCTTTTTTCATCTATATATAAGACCTGACCCACATATTTCTCGGGATTTTCCACCTTCGGCTTTATAGCAACGTAAGGCATCTTGACGGGCCCGAACACATCTTTAACTATTCCTACTAACTTTAAATCTTTATCAATCACTGGATCATTCAACGATGGAATCCAAGTTGATCGTACTATTAGCAATCCTTGCTTTGCATAGTGTAAAACTTTTCCAAGCCTTTTCATTTTCACACCATCCATTGGGTTTAAATATTCTCTATGAACTTTTCTTTAATCCTCTTTGCATATTCCGGTGGTAGTATCTCCTCTATATCTTTAAAAACCTTCTTAACTATCTCCTTGTTTTCTTCAGATATCCTCCTCATAACGTTCTCTATATATGTCTCGACTAATATCTTAACCTCCTCCAACTCCCTCTTCTCCTCTATTAACTCTTTTATCCTATCATCAAGTTCATGTAAAAACTCTGCAAGCTCTTTCATTTTGATATCTATCGGTTCTACGGACTTTATCAGTTCCCTGGCCTGTTCATATTCTGGGCTTTTTCTAATTTCCCTAGGTTCATACATCTCGGAACCAAAGAGGGTAGGTGTCAGAAGTATCTCTAACCTTAATCCCCTTTTAATCATATAATATTTCCTTGGCCTTCCCCTTGGTATCTTCTCAATTCTACTCTCTATTAATCCGGCCTCCTCTAAGATCCTTAAATGCTCTAAAACGGCTTTCTGACCAACTCCAAGCTCTTGACTCAACTCACTCACAAAGTATGGTCTTTTAGTTAGTAAAAATAAAATCCTCCTCCGAGTTTCGTTTCCCAGGACATCAAGGAGTTTGCTTAGTTCCTCGCCCATCTCTCGCTCACCTCCTTTAATTATTTCAGCATTTTCTAACATTGAGTTAGAAAAAGACTTAAAAACATTTTCTGTGAATTTGAGGATAATGAAAGTTAAGGAGCTCCTGAAGCTAATTAATGAAGCAGAAGTAAATGTTAGAATAGCCATAGTCACGTTTTCTATGAGGGCTAATGAAAGTCCATATACATCGTTTGAATTTATTCAGGAGAGTCTTAAGCTTCAAGATGTGTTGAATGATCTCACTAAGATTAAGGCTGAACTTAAAGGGATGGATCCTGAAGCGGATATTGAAGTCTCTGAGAATTTAATAAAGTGGTTGAAGGAACTAATAAACTTTAAAGCTCACCTGTTTTGAGCTTATCAACAAGTTCCCACAGGGAATTTATATAAACATCTGCTCCTTCAACTCTTTTTTCTCTTACTATTTGAACAACCCTTAATTTTGCTCTTTTCCCGGCTATTATATCAAGTTCACTATCCCCTACGAGTATGGCCTCTTTAGGTTCGACATTAAGCGCTTTTAGGGCCTTATTAATTAGGTAGGGATTCGGTTTTACCCCATCTAAATATGTATAATCTTTCCCGTAAACAACATCGAAATATTTTAACAAGTCAAATGCTCTCAATACGAGTTCTGTGTTATCTTGGGATGCATTGCTTACTGCTGCTAGTTTTATTCCAAGGTTCTTTATTTCTTTAAGGGCTTCTACGTCTTTAAAAGTATGAACTTTTCCTTCTTTGAGCAATTCCTCTCTATACTTCCTATTAGCCTCATCTAATGCTTTCCAAAATTTAACGTGATTTATCTGGAATTTTTCGACGTAACTTCTTGGTAGTTCTCCCCTTGCCATCTTTCGAAAGATTTCCCAATCAACTATAACCCCAAGTTCCTTCATAGCGGGTAACCCAACCTTTTCATACCACTCCCTTAGTGAGTATCCCTCATAGTATACTAAGGTTTCATCTACATCGAAGATTATTGCCTTAATCATTACCCTCCCCGAAATCGTTTAAATGCCTCAAATTTTTAATAATTAGGGGCCCCATATGAAAAACAAGCTCATAGTAATTACTGGAGGGGCTGGATTTATAGGTTCTCATTTGGCTGAAGCATTAAAAGATGAAAATGACGTGATTATAATAGACAATCTATATTCCGGTAGAATCGAGAACATTCCAGAAGGTGTCAAGTTCATAAGGGCTGATGTCAGGGATTATGAAAGCATAGCTGAAGTTATAAGTGAAGCCGATTATGTCTTTCATGAGGCCGCTCAAATTAGTGTCAAAGAAAGTATCGAAGACCCCGTATTTACGGAGGAGGTAAATGTTATAGGAACTATAAATGTTTTAAGGGCTTTATCCCAGGGAGATGGGAAATTAATATTTGCATCTTCTGCGGCCGTTTATGGTGAACCCAAGGAACTACCAATTACTGAAGATACGTTAACTAATCCTATTTCTCCTTATGGAATTACAAAGCTGGCTGCGGAACATTACTGCAGAGTATATCAAAGCTTATATGGAATTCCAGTAGTCATCCTAAGGTATTTTAACGTCTACGGCCCTAGGCAAAGTTCTGCTTATGCTGGAGTGATAAGTATCTTCTTAGAAAGGGCAATAAAAGGGGAACCTTTGATAATTTTTGGAGATGGGAAACAGACAAGAGATTTCATCTACGTTAAGGATGTTGTTGAGGCCAATATCCTTGTTGCTAAGAAAAGGAGTGCTAATGGAAGGATTTTTAATGTCGCGACTGGAAAGGAGACAACAATCCTCGAGCTTGCAATGAAAATAATAGATATGACTTCCTCTTCGTCTTCAATTTTATTTTATCCACCGAGACCTGGTGATATCAGGAGAAGTGTTGCCAAAATAGAAAGAATAAAGAAACTTGGCTTTAAGCCTAGGTATTCCCTTGAGGAGGGTCTCAAGGAGACTTTTAAATGGTTTACATCTCGTACTCAATGATTATTTTCTTTTCACTTTTAGGTTCCACTTTAACCTTCATAAGAACATAGTTAGCTGTCTCTTCAATTGGCTTTATCGTTGAATACAAAATAACGCCTGCTTTGTAATGCTTAATTAGTACTTCTCTTGGCTTATCACCTAAGTTTTCTAGGGATATCTCCACCTTATATCTCGTCTTTCCGTTAGATTTGAGAACTTGAAGCACCCTAGTTTTCCCTTTGAGTTCATACTCCCTACCAAGTTTTATCTCAACGAAGTCTCCAGCTGCTTTTTGTTCTATTCTATTTTGAGATATTAGGACTAGGCTCCCGTTATGCTCCCTAAATATCTTTACATTTCCTGGGGGTAAGGGCATTTCGGTTTTAAATCTAATAAACTCATATACGGGACCTTCTTCCCTATAGGGCCAACTTTCATACAAATAACCTCTTTCCCACTTCACGTTTTCTTCTACTATTTTTATCGTTGTCTTAGATTCCTTCTCTATTTCAATGCTCCCAAGAGGGAATAACGTTATATGCTCCTGTTTTATATAACTGGAAGGTTCTGCAACTTCGGGCTTTATAGTTACTTTCGACCCTTCATATTCTCCTATATCTCCGGTTACGAGGTATCCTTTACCTCTGAATTCAAGCTGAAGGGGATTCTCTATTGTGGCAAATCCCTGAACTTTGGCTTTGTTCTCTTTTAGAATTAGATAGTAGTTAACATCCCACTTTATTCCATTCACTCTACATATTAATGTTAAGTTATGTTCCCCCGATTTTTCTGTGTAAAGTATGATCTTCCTGGGGCTCTCCGGAATGCGAGATACCGAGATATATGCTATCTCATTTGGGTTTACGAGAACTAATGAATTTCCCCTTTGTACGAGTAAAAAACCCTCTTTATATCCTTTCAGTACTCCGGAGATTTGTAACTTGTTTTGGAGTGCTATATTTACCTCGCTCCCTAAGGGAACTCCAAAGATATCCTGCGAGTATACATCCTTAAGGCCAATAAAATCCACTTCCTTAGAGAGTACTAGTGGTGTTCCTAGATTACAGTTAATCGGTATTTCATTGTATCCAGCTTTAAGTTCGAGAGTAACGTTCTCTTCTATGACAGCAAATGGCTCATAAAATAAAATGATATTGTTTTCGATATCTGCTTGACCAAGAGGGTAATGTACGACCGCAAAACTAACAATGAGAATAGCTGCGATAAGTAATATGCCTGCTTTCTTCATTTTCTTCCCTAGTCCTTTTCTACCCTATCCTTCATAAAGGTTCCGGGTGGATGGAAATCCTTTTAACTAGTTAAAAATATTTGGTAAATGTCAAGCTAATTGGGGGGAGTGAAATGGATAGAATAGCAAGAGCTAGGGAAATTATTGAAAAAGCAAAGGCTGAGAATAGATCACTAGTTGAACCTGAGGCCAAGGAGATTCTCAAGCTTTATGGAATTCCAATTCCAGAATTTAAGGTTGCAAGGAACGAGGAAGAGGCCGTAAAATTCTCTAGGGAGATTGGATATCCGGTAGTTATGAAGATAGTTTCACCTCAAATAATTCATAAGAGCGATGCTGGTGGCGTTAAGATAAACATAAAGAACGATGAAGAAGCCAGGGAAGCCTTCAGAACAATAATGGAAAATGCAAGGAGGTACAAGCCAGATGCCGATCTTTGGGGTGTTATAATTTATAAGATGCTACCCCTAGGTAGAGAGGTCATAGTGGGAATGATAAGGGATCCACAGTTTGGACCCGCGGTAATGTTTGGATTAGGTGGAATATTCGTTGAAATATTAAAGGATGTTAGCTTTAGAGTCGCTCCTATATCTAAGGACGATGCTCTAGAAATGATCAAGGAGATTAAAGCCTATCCAATTTTAGCTGGAGCTAGAGGAGAAAAGCCTGTGAATATTGAGGCATTGGCAGATATAATCGTTAAGGTTGGAGAATTGGCCCTTGAGTTCCTGAAATTAGAGAACTCGATATAAACCCAATATTTGCATATGAGAACGATGCCGTGGCCGTTGATGCGAGAATGCTTCTCTGATTCTCAATTTTTTGGAAAAACTTTAAAAGTTATACCCCTATATTGTAACTTGGAAGAAAAAGTTTAAGGAGGTTATGAACGCCGATGGAGGATGAGGATTCGAATAGTTTTTGGTCGAAATTGTTTAGAAGGAAAAATGAGGAGGAAGTTCTTGAACAGGAAGTAACCGATGATGCATATGAGGAATTAAAAAGGCTTTTAATGAGGGCGAAGCCTGAAATAAAAGGAGAAAATATAATTGTCCATTTACCAAAGGCAGACATTGTACTTAAGCCTAGGAAATTAGTCATTAGAGCCCCTACCAGGAAAGATGCTGAAAAAGTGCTGAGAAATTTGCATTACTACTCTCAGCCTCCAGGTTTATGGCCGGCATATGGTTTGACGTACTCTATAAGAAAAGAGAGGGAAAGAGCTTCATAATTTGCCTTTTTTCAAACTTTTTCAAACAAAATATTTAAAAAATATATCTGAATGTTATGTGAAGAGGCAAAGTATATGGGAGGTGTACTTAGTTGGATCTCTATATTATTTATTCTGCAGTTATTTTAATCTCCTTGGTGTATCTACTTACTTTCATACTTATTAGGATTAACAAGTATTCGGATAAGGCTAAAAAAAGTGCAATACTTGTCCTTCTGTTTTTATCTCTTGGTGCTATACTCAAAATTTTGGAGATTGCTGATCCCTCGGTCAAAATGGATTATATCATACAGCTAGTATATTCCTTAACAGTATTTGGTGCTTTTGTTGCTTTGAGCTTCTACATAAAGTTTCTTGAAACACCACCCTCCTTAACGGTTCACCACTCGACGAAATTGCCAAAAAATGGAGGAAGTGAGCCAAAGCTCGTTGGAGCTTACTTAGTATCTGGCTCAAGGTCTAGGATCGTAGATTTAATTAACATGATTAGGGAGCTTAATGCTCCAATTCTCGTGTTTACTAGATATCCTACGTTCTATCAAGACTTAGGAGAGAATATTAAGGTAATTTGGATAACACAGGCTTCTGAAGATGGAATTCCACCTACAAAGCTTCATGTCATTCAAGATTATGCAATAAAGTTCGCAAAGGAAAATAAGTACGCCGTTGTAATTATAGATTGTGTGGAGTATCTCCTGCTTTACAATGAATTTGCGAGCGTATTTAAATTTCTCGCTAGTCTCAAAGATTACCTTATAATGATGAACTCAGCATTAGTCCTGGCCGTTGACGAAAAGGCTCTTGACGAGAAATATTACACCTTATTGCTTAATGAGTTTGAGCCTCTTTAATTTCTCTCCTTTTAGATTATTATCTTAACCGACAAATATTTATAGTAACTAAAAGTTTAATCCCTTTAGTATGGATGGTTCGCTAAGGCAACTGGAAAGACTGTTAAGCTATTTAAGAGAGTATAGATGGCATTTTATTGGTGGAATAGGGTTAGTTCTCTTGATGTCGTACACTAACGGGGTAATCCCCGTGTTAATTAGGAATGCTATAGATAAAGGGATCGTCACCAAAAAGTATTCAGTTGCCTTCAATTATGGCCTTTTGATTTTGCTTGTTGCAGTATTTAACGGAATATTTAGTTTCACGGGGAGATATTTACTTGTAAAATCCGCTCAGCATGCAGTATATTACATTAGAATGGATGCCTTTAAGGCTATACAGAGGCATAGAATGGAATTTTTTGATAAGACTTTTTCTGGTCAGCTAATAAGCAGAATAACGAATGACACAGAGAGGATAACGAGGTTCCTTTCTTTTCGAATAAGAATGTTCGTTTATTCAATATTCCTAATAGCTGTATCCTTGTATTATATGATTAGAATGAACGTCTTCCTTAGCTTAGTTGCTTTAGGGACTATAGCTGTTGTGGTTCTTTTAAATACAACTTATGCAACTAAAGTTAGGCCGATATATGATAAAATAAGACACCAAACTGGGGTGATAGCCTCAATAGCCACTGGAACAATAGCTGGAATAAAGACTATTAAATCACTTTCGGTTGAAGAAAATATCCAGGAAAAATTCTCTAAAGAAAATGAGAACCTTTATTCCCTAAATATTGATGCCATTAAAATAACTGCTCTTTATGGGAATGCTCCATTTTTGATTTTGGGATTAGCGATGAGTGCAATGCTCTACTATGGGGGGAAAGCTATAATTGCCAAAACCTTAACTGTTGGTGAACTCGTTGCATTTTTAACTTACATGCTTACAATGATGTGGCCCCTTCGTGCTTTGGGATTCACTATTGGTGATATACAGAGAAGTTTAGCTGCGGCGGCAAGATTGTTTGAGGTTATTGATTCGGCCCCCAAAGCAATTGACGCACCCGACGCTGTAGAGATTAATGATCCAAAGGGGGAGGTAGAATTTAGGGATGTTTGGCTTACTTATCATACTGGAAGAACTGTGCTTAGGGGTGTAAATCTCAAAGTATCTCCTGGAGAGAAGGTTCTCATAGTAGGTCCTCCTGGATCCGGGAAGAGTAGTATTCTAAAGCTTATTGCAAGGTTTTATGTGCCTGATAAGGGGGAAGTGTTAATAGATGGAGTTAATGTGAAGAAGATAAAGACAGAAAGCCTAAGGAGAATAGTGGCCTATGTTCCTCAGGAACCTTTCATTTTTAACAGGAGCATAAGGGAAAACATCGCACTCGCAAAGCCTGATGCTAAAATGGATGAAATAATAAGGGCTGCAAAAATAGCAAAGATACATGACTTTATATCCTCCCTTCCCAACGGGTATGACACTATAGTTGGTGAAAAAGGTGTAACGCTATCCGGGGGACAAAGACAGAGAATAGCCCTTGCAAGAGCTCTCCTTTTAGATCCCAAAATTATCCTCCTTGATGATCCCGTCTCTAATCTAGATGCTGAAACGGAGAAAAGATTGGTTGAAGACCTAAAAGAGATACTAAAGGGTAGAACTGCTCTAATAGTATCTCAGAGACTTTCCTTAGTTAAACTGACGGATAGGGTGATTGTAATAAAAGATGGAAGGATAATTGAGGAAGGAAAACCTAGCGAGCTCGTCAAGAAGGGTGGAGCATTTAGCGAAATGATTAGAGCTATAGGTGAGGAATATGAGAAATAACGAATCATCATTTTCACTTCTTATTAGGTTCATTAGGGAAGCACTCTCCGAAAAGAAGACTCTAGTAGTAGTTATAATTAGTATAGTAGGATCTGCCATTGCCAACTTGGCATCGCCCTACGTCCTTCATATTGCTATAGATAACTATATAGTTCCAGGGAAGTATGGAGAGTTATGGTTTGTGACACTTTTATATCTCCTATCCCTCATTGGCCAATGGTTCTTCATGACTCTTCAGACTTATTATACTGAAGTTTTTGGCCAAGGGGTTCTTAAGAGGTTGAGAAGCAAGCTTCATGAGAAGATATTAATTTCAAACCTAGATTTCTTTAAAGAGAAATCAACAGGGGATCTAGTTTCGAGGATAATTAACGATACAAACATAGTCAATGATGTTCTAGTTTCAGGACTCCTCGGGGGATTAGGAAGTTTGTTGAGCTTAGCGGGAATTATTATCGCAATGTTTCTCCTAGACGTTAAACTAACGCTAGTAACTCTAGCTAGCGTTCCTTTAATGGTGCTCGTGGCCTATTACTTTGGAGGTAAAATGAGGAGGGCATATCGTGAAACTAGGCAGAAAATAGCAAAGATATCGAGCGTTGTTGAAGAGAGTGTGGCCGGAATAGAGACAATTAGGGCATTTGGAAAAGAAAGGGACGTGGAAAGAGAATTTTCAAAAGTTTCCTTAGAGACAATAAAAGCATATCTAAGGGTTGCAGTTTACATGGGAGTTTTCTGGCCACTTATGAATATTACGAGCTTACTTTCCGTTATAGCCGTTATAGCATACGGAGGTTACCTGGCTTATAAAGGAGCTGTGAGCATTGGTGTTGTGGTCGCGTTCATTCAGTACGCTCAAAGGTTTAGAGGCCCCATAAATAATGTTGTAAGTATGTATGATAGTTTGCAATCAGCTTTAGCTGCTCTTGAAAGGATATATGAAATCTTGGACGATGAAAACGTTGAAGATTACAACGGAATAAACGTTGAGAGGCTTAATGGTGAAATAGAATTTAGAAATGTATGGTTTGAATATGAAAGGGGGAGACCTGTTCTTAAGGATATTAACTTATTAATACCTTCGGGATCTAAAGTAGCAATAGTAGGAAAGACAGGAGCTGGAAAGACAACTTTGGCTAATCTGATTATGCGCTTCTATGATCCAACTAAAGGGGATATTTTCTACGATGGAATAGAGGGGAGAAAGATAAGTAGGAAAAGCCTTAGAAGGAGAATAGGTTATGTTCCCCAGGAAACATACCTATTTCCAGGAACCATAATGGAAAACATCCTCATGGCAAACCCAGAAGCTAGAGAAGAAGATGTGATAAGGGTTTGCAAGGAGCTGGGAATTCACGAGTTCATAATGAAGTTACCAAATGGATATAAGACTAGTGCAGGTGAAGCGGGGAAGTTATTATCCCTAGGGGAGAGACAATTAATATCTTTGGCGAGGGCTTTGTTAAAGGATCCTGACATAGTCATTTTGGATGAAGCGCTTTCAAGCGTCGATCCTAAGACCGAGCAACTTGTACAGAATGCAATGCTAAAGTTAATGGAGGGGAGAACTAGTATAATTATCGCTCATAGATTGTCAATAACGAGGTTTGCTGATAAGGTAATCGTTGTTAAGGATGGAAGAATAATTGAGGAGGGTCCTCCAAAGCTTCTCTTAGAAAAGAAGGGCTACTTCTACAGGCTTTATACCTCTCAAGTTCAGGAAGTTTAAAAAGAAAAAGGAAGTCACTGTAGCTTAGCCTTGATTCCTGTTTCCTCTTCAACTTCCTTAAAGCCTTTCCTTATGAATTCTGCAAGTTCCTCATCTACTTCAAGCAGAACAGCTAGAAATTCTCCAACGTGCTCTTTCTCTTCATTGGCAACATCATAGAATACATGCCTTATTTTTTCATCCTCTATTAGTTCTGCTAATTGCTCGTAAAAGTTTATAGCATCCAGCTCAGCTTCTATGGCCCACCTTAGCGCTTGGGCGATCTCTTTCTTTGAGAGTGGTTTCTCTCTTTCAACCAGGTAGGGCTTTTCGGCGAGCATAGATATTACCCCATATGAGGTTAGAAGTCAGCACTTAAAATCTTCATCATCTATCAGCGCTGCGCGGGCTCATCACTCTGAAGCTAACTCTATTAGCTTCCTCATATGGATTTCGGCCGAGTCAAATACTTCAACGCTTACATCCCCCTGCTTTATTGCAAGTGGTAGCTCGGTACATCCTAGAATAACTCCTTCGATTCCCTCACTCTCTCTGTACTTTTCTATAAGTCTCACTATCCACTCTTTATTCTTTAGGTTTCCAAAGGCCAGTTCCTCAAATATTATCCTATTGAGCTCTTCCTTTTCTTCGTCATTTGGTACAACGACTTCTAAGCCTTTCTCCTCTAATGTTTTAATATAAAAGTCAGCGGTCATAGTCGTTTTTGTCCCTAGAAGGAGGACTTTTCTGACTCCTCTTTTAAGGATCTCCTCAGCGACTGCATCTATTATGCTTACCATTGGAACGTTAACTTCTCTTTGAACGTCGTCAAAAACCAAATGCGGAGTATTAGCGGCAAAGGCTATTAATTCTGCTCCTGCCCTTTCCAGGGCTTTAGCTGCATTAATAAGTATTTTCTTTCGTCCTTCCCAGCCTTCGGGGTTCTGGAAGAACTCCTTAAAGTTTATTGAGTAAATTATAAGCTCTGGGTAAAAGTACTTTTCAAATTTTTCTCTGCTTATCTCAATGTACTTTTTATAATAATACAGGGTAGATTCTGGAGTTGTCCCTCCGATAATTCCGATCTTCTTCATGTTGCTATCACCAGTAAAGCGTTAAGATCAATTCTTAAGAGGATTTTTATGAAAGAAATTTTGGTGATGATATGGAGAAGTTTATTGATGAAAACGTTGCATTTGGTAGGATGCCCTATGAGGATGAAATAGATGAGCTTGTTGAGAAATTTGACGCTTTTGTAGTTTTAGTGGAAGACTTCGAGCTGGTGTATGATATTGAGGAACTTAAAAAGAAAGTTGATGTCTTGCATTCTCCGATTCCGGATTTTACGGCCCCTTCTCTTAGTCAATTATATAAGATAGTTAAATGGATAGAGGAAAAGGTGAAGGAAGGGAAAAAGGTCTACATCCACTGCTATGGTGGTAGTGGGAGGAGTGGGACTGTAGCAGTTGCATGGCTTATGTATTCTCAGGGCCTCTCTCTTAGAGAAGGCCTCAGGAGGGTAAGACTCCTTAAACCAAGTGCTGTAGAGACGGAGGATCAGCTAGAGGTTCTCAGAGAGTTTGAGAGGTTCCTGGATACTCGGTGAACTAGGTGAGTTTCTTCATAGTAAATTGACCGTAAGGTTTATAAGGTTGGGGTTTGGAGGGTTTATCGGCACGGCGGCCATAGCGGGGGGGTTACACCCGGTCTCATTTCGAACCCGGAAGTTAAGCCCCCCAGCGATCCCGGTTGTACTGCCCTCCGAGAGGGGGCGGGAAGCCGGGGACGCCGCCGGCCATTAATATTTGCGCCCGGGTGGTGTAGCCCGGCCTATCATGCGGGACTGTCACTCCCGCGACCCGGGTTCAAATCCCGGCCCGGGCGCCATAATATTAAATTCTGAGGGGAATTTTAATGGCAATTTATTATAATGGGCTTAAAATTGAGAGTAATGAAGAAGTTTATGAGCCTGCTGAGGACACCTTTTTGCTTGCTGAGTCCCTCTTAGATGAGGTAAAAAGCGATGATATAGTCTTGGATGTTGGTACTGGTACCGGAATATTGGCACTACTAGCTGCTAGGAGGGCTAGATTTGTTGTTGGCTTGGATATCAATGAAAAGGCCATTAACTTAGCATGGAAAAATGCAAAGATCAATGGTATTAAAAACGTTGTTTTCATTCTTAGTGACCTCTTTGAAAATATAAGGGGAACTTTTGACTTGATAGTCTTTAATCCACCCTACTTACCTGGGGAAGAAATAAAAGATAAGGTGGACTTAGCCTTAATTGGAGGAAAGACTGGTGGGGAAGTTATATCAAGGTTCCTGGGAAGTGTTAAAGATTATCTATCATCGAGAGGTAGGATACTCCTCATTTATAGCTCATTAACAGGTTTAGATGTTGAAAAAGCCTTTAAAGAAAGGGGATTCTCAACTAGTATAGTTAAGAGAAGGAGATTCTTCTTCGAAGAACTTTATGTCATGAAAGCTGAACTCTCTTCACGTTTGTAATAAGCTTCACATTTACTAGCTCTTTCTTGTTTTCCTCCTGGCTTTCAATCTTTACTTCAACTTTCCTAAACTTTACTATCATGGGCTCGGGCTTTAGCTTGAGCATATCTTCGACTATTCACTTATCTATTTAAGTCTTTCGTCGAGAATGTCTAACATCTCTTTGAAGTCTATTGGATTTTTATTGAGTATCCTTGAGATATGGGAGAATATATTAACCAAATATGGTACACTCCTTATAATTCCAACGTCACCTGTTGAGACGTACTCAAATTTTTTGAGCTCAAAATCAGGGCTTTTCACCAGTCTAACCTTTCCTTTGATTTTGATCTCTTTAAGCTTTTTCTGGGTAGCAATCTTAATTTCAGCGCTCTTTGGGTTCGAACGTCCATAAAGTATTATCGTTTTTCTTGGATTTAACTCCTTTATTGCAAGTAGCATAACTTCTATTGCTTTCTCAGTTTTTTCATTGATTTTATATTTTCCCTGGTATTTAAGATCCCTTACTATTCCATCTTCGCATCTTATGGCCGTTCCTTCCATTAGGGATTCTACTGTTATTAAAATATTAAACCCATCTATTCCCAGTATTTTTTCTTCACAGCTGGAAATCTTTTCTCTAACCTCATTTATCCAATAATCTGAGAATACACATCTCGCGAGGAAATGTCTATATTGAAGGGGAAGCATGTAGTGATTGCATACAAATTCTAGAGCTAGTTTTTTCCTATACCCCCTATTGAGAAGGAACTTCAAGTCGAAGTATGCTTCCTTGAGCTTACCCATGATTGAAAGTTTGATTTAGTTTTTTAAATCTGCTATGGAAGTATATAGCATGAACTTTGCTCTAGGAGTGATCTTAGCCTTCAGTGCGGCTTTCACATGGGCCCTAACTTCGGTGTTATCCAAGGTATCAATGAGAAGGGTAAGTCCATTGACGTTGAACTTTCTTAGATTGGTAATTGCCTCTGGTTTTTACTTACCCCTTATTATTTACCTCAACTTAATTCCAAGTAAAGGGATAATGTGGTGGGTAATAGTTGTGTTTTCTGGGATCATAGGCTTCATGATAGGTGACTGGCTATTCCTAGAAGGTATGAAGCTTTTAGGTGTTTCTCGTGCAAACATGCTTACGACTTTACATCCAATAATAACCATGGTCTTAGCTCACTACCTTCTTGGGAGACCTTTAAATGCTTACCTATTTCTTGGTGCTGGTTTGATAATACTTGCGGTTCTCCTTCTCTTAAGTGAGAAGAGTGAGTCTGGGGGAATTAATGCCAGGGGGGTTCTACTAGTTGTCGTGGCGGAACTCTTGTGGACAATTGCCATATTGATAACTGATTGGCTCGTTAGCAATGAACCCCCAGTTTTGATAGCTGCTTTAAGAATAAGCTCAGGAATCCTTGGAGGTTTACCGTTTTTACCCAAAATGTGGAGAGAGATAAGGAAGTTAAGACTTGGGGATATGGGCCTTGTGTTTGTGATTTCTCTATTAGGGACAATAGTTGGGCAATACCTCTTCATAAAGTCAATAAGTTTAGTAAGTTCCACTGTGGCAACCCCTGTAACGGAATCCACTCCTATAATGGCTTCCCTCCTAGCGGTTGTTTTCCTTAGGGAGAAAATAACTTCCAAATTAGTTGCTTCAATGATGCTATCCTTTATTGGCATTTTGATAATAGGAGTTTTGGGATGATACACTTTACTTTTGTCCATAAATCTCTTGCTCTATTGTACTCCTATTTTATAATGTTCACAATTTTTTTCGAAAATCTTAGTATTATATAGAAAAATTTTCTAAAATTTTTAAGATCTTAAAATTTTATTCGATAATCCAAGATATTTCTCGAAAATTTTATATACCTAGGTTCAAGATGGAGGTGTGGGTGATGAATATTAAGGAAGGAAATAATGATATTAGACTCAACATTAAGAGAAGGAGAACAAACTCCAGGGGTTAACTACTCACCAGAACAGAGGTTAAGAATAGCTTTAGCGTTGGATGAAATTGGGGTAGATTTCATTGAAGTGGGGCATCCAGCAGTAAGCAAGGACGTATTTATAGGTATAAAGCTCATAGCAAGTCAAGACCTTAATGCAAATTTACTAGCCCACTCTAGGGCCTTACTAGAGGATATTGATTACGTTATTCAGGCAGATGTTGAGTGGGTGGGAATATTCTTCTGTCTATCTAATGCCTGCTTAAGAAAGAGGTTTAGGATGTCACTCTCTCAGGCCCTCGAGAGGATAAGTAAAGCTATAGAATACGCAAAAGATCACGGACTAAAAGTCCGATTTACTCCGGAGGATACAACTAGAACAGAATGGGAGAACTTGAGGAGGGCAATAGAGCTTGCAAAGGAGCTTAAGGTAGATAGGATAAGCGTCGCAGACACTACAGGAGGTACCCATCCACTTAGGTTCTATACTTTGGTTAAGAAGGTTGTGAACTTTGGGATCCCTGTAAACGTACATTGTCACAATGACTTAGGACTTGCACTTGCAAATGCTATAATGGGAATTGAGGGAGGAGCAACTGTCGTTGATGCGACAGTCAACGGACTTGGAGAGAGAGCTGGAATAGTTGACTTAGCTCAGATAGTAACGGTTCTTTACTATCACTATGGGGTCAAAAAGTACAGGCTTGATAAGCTCTATGAGATAAGCAGAATGGTAAGTGAAATTACGGGAATAGCTCTTCAACCAAACTATCCAATAGTGGGCGAAAATGCCTTCACACACAAGGCTGGTCTTCACGTTTCGGCCGTTCTAAAAGATCCAAGATTTTACGAGTTCCTGCCTGCAGAGGTATTTGGAAGGGAGAGAACGATTTACGTGGATAGATTTGCGGGAAAGGACACGATCAGGTACTATTTGCAGAAGCTTGGGATAAATGATGAGGAGTTTGTTAAGGTTCTTTTAAAGAGAGTTAAAAGCTCTAGAGAGCCGTTTACCTGGGATAAGTTTATTGAAGAAGTTAGGAGGCTCAAAACATGACTCTAGTAGAAGAGATACTGGATGCAAAGGCTGGTGAAGTCGTAATAAGGAATGTGGATTTAGTGTATGCCCATGATGGCACGATGCCCTTAATAATAGAGGCATTTAATAAGGTATTCAACTCAGTTAAGGCAAGAGCTTATGTATTCTTTGATCATGTATATCCAGCTCCAACGGTAAAAGTAGCCAATCTACAGAAGGAGATTAGAGAATTTGCCAGAAGACATGGGATTCCTGTTGTTGAGGGAAAGGGAATAAGTCATCAGCTCGTAGTTGAAATGGGTTTAGCAGAGAAATCAAGAATAGTTGTTGGAGGGGATTCACACACTCCAACTTTGGGAGCTTTGGGCGTATTTGCTGTAGGAATGGGGGCAACTGATGTTGCAGTTGTTCTAGGTCTTGGAAAGACATGGCTTAGAGTTCCAGAGAGTGTCGCTGTGATCTTTGAGGGAAAACCTTCAAGAACGACAATGGCTGCGGATGTTATGATACGACTTATAACTTCCCTTAGGAATTACGATATGAACTATAAGGCACTTGAATTTTTCAATGTTCCCTTTACTGCGGATGAAAGGTTGACTCTTACAAATTTCAGCGTTGAGGCTAATGCAAAGACTGCCCTTATTGGAGAAGAATACGATGGAAGAAACTACATCAAAGAAATTTCTTTTGAGTTATCCTCTTTAGGGCCAATGGTTGCAAAGCCATTCAGTCCCGCCAATGGTGTTGAGGTTGAAAAAGTTGAAGGAACAAAGATCGACCAGGTTTTCATTGGCTCTTGCACTAATGGGAGGTTTGAGCATATAAAGAGGGCTGCTGAGATTCTTAAGGGAGAAGAAGTTGCCGTTAGAACAATTATTGGACCAGCATCGGTTAATGTGTACAAGAGGATGGTAAGGGAGGGGATAGTTGATATTCTCCTGGATGCCGGTGCAACAATACTACCCCCAGGTTGTGGTCCATGTCTTGGGAGGCATATGGGAGTCTTGGGAGATAAAGAAGTAGTTTTGAGTACGACAAATAGGAATTTTAGAGGTAGAATGGGTTCTCCAACTGCTGAAATTTACTTGGCGAGTCCCTTAACGGCCGCTGTAAGTGCCCTTTATGGTGAGATAACGAGTCCGGGGGGAGAAGTATGATAACGACAGGAAAGGTTTGGAAATTCGGAGATGACATATCAACAGATGAGATAACACCTGGGAGATATAACTTAACGAAAGATCCAAAGGAACTTGCGAAGATAGCTTTTATAGAGGTAAGACCAGACTTCGCGAGGAATGTTAGACCTGGAGACGTCGTAGTTGCTGGTAAAAACTTTGGCATTGGCTCCTCGAGAGAGTCAGCGGCCCTGGCCTTGAAGGCCTTAGGCATAGCTGGGGTCATAGCTGAGTCTTTTGGTAGGATATTTTATAGAAATGCGATAAACATAGGCATACCCCTCTTACTCGGTAAAACTGAAGGGCTTAAGGATGGTGACTTAGTCACTGTAAACTGGGAAACGGGAGAGGTTAGGAAAGGAGATGAGATTCTAATGTTCGAGCCATTAGAAGATTTTCTACTTGAAATAGTTAGGGAAGGTGGAATACTTGAATACATCCGAAGGAGGGGAGACCTTTGTATAAGGTAGCGGTTATAAAAGGAGATGGGATAGGACCAGAGGTAATAGATGCTGCTATTCGGGTGGTAAAATCTGTGACAGATAAAATTAAATTTTATGAATTCGAAGGGGGTTTAAGTGTTTTTAAAAAATATGGGGTGCCAATCAGGGAGGAGGATCTCGAGGAAATTAGGAAGATGGATGCTATATTATTTGGAGCAACGACGACACCCTTTGATGTTCCTAGATATAAGAGCTTAATTATAACGTTGAGGAAGGAACTTGACTTGTACGCAAATCTAAGGATAATTCCAAACTTTAAGTTGAGAAAAGAGATAATTATAGTTAGAGAAAATAGTGAAGGGCTATACAGTGGAGAAGGAGCATACGATAGTAACAAGGTAGTTGACTTTAGGATAATAACAAGGAAAGGTGCGGAGAGGATAGCTAAATTTGCAGTAAAACTTGCAAAAGATAGGAGCACCTTCTTAACCTTTGTTCATAAGGCAAACATACTTGAGAGTGATAGATTCTTCAGAAAAATTGTCCTAGACATTGCTAGGAAGGAAGATGTTAAAGTTAGAGAAGAAATAGTTGACTCTTTTACAATAAAGTTAGTGAAAGACCCTTGGAACTTGGGAATAATCCTTTCTGAAAATATGTTTGGTGACATCCTTTCAGATCTGGCAACGATACATGCTGGTAGCATCGGGATCGTTCCCAGCGGAAACTATGGGGAGGATATAGCATTGTTTGAGCCAATACATGGCTCTGCTCCGGATATAGCTGGCAAGGGAATAGCAAATCCAATAGGGGCAATACTGAGTGCTGCAATGATGCTGGATTACCTTGGTTTAGATGGTTCTATCATCTGGAAAGCTGTTGGGAGGTATGTGAGGAGAGGAAACCTAACACCGGATATGGAGGGGAGAGCAACAACTCTGGAGGTTACTAATGGGATAATCTCGGAGATATATCGCTTGGATGAGTACGAAATAGATGAGGTTTGGAGGGATGAAGTTAGACTTGGGAGGATACTGCTCGAGATAAGTTAATTACGGGGGGATAGAGATGAAAGCGGAGTGTCCTGTATGTGGAGCTGAGATAGAGCTTGAGAACGTTGAGCTACACCAGATCGTTGAGTGTCCTGTATGTGGAGCTGAGCTTGAAGTGGTTAGTCTAAACCCATTGGTGTTGGAGGAGGTTCCAGAGGTCGAGGAGGATTGGGGGGAGTAGCCCTTTTTAATTTTTAATTTTTGGAGGGAGGTGAATGAAGATAGGAATAACATACACAATACTCAGAAAAGAAGAACTAATGATTAGGGAGAATGCGGAGAGATTTGGCGAAACTGTGATGTTGCATGAGGATAATGTGAGATTTCCTTATAAGTATGACCTTGACGTTGTCATAATAAGAAATGTCAGCTACTTTAAGGCCCTTTACCTTGCTAAACTATTTGAAGAACATGGAGTTCCAACTGTTAATCCTTTTTCCATAATGTTAGAAGCTGGAGATAAAGTATTTTCGACGCTAAAGCTCTCAAAGAAAGTTCCAGTTCCTAGGTGGGGGGTGAGCTTTTCCGAAAATTCGGCTAAGAAAATTGCTGAGGAATTAGGGTATCCAATAGTGTCAAAGCCTGTCTTCGGAAGTTGGGGGAGGTTACTTGCTAAGATAAATGACAAGGACTCTTTGGAAGGACTACTAGAGCACAAAAAGTGGATGAAAAATCCCCTGTATAATATCCACTATTTTCAGGAATTCATTCAGAAGCCCGGAAGGGATATAAGGAGCTACGTAATAGGGGGAGAATTCATTACGGCAATTTATCGTTACTCAGATCACTGGATAACCAATACAGCTAGAGGAGGAAGGGCGGAACCATGTGACAATAGCGAAGTAGAGGAGATATCGATTAAAGCATGGGAAGCCTTTGGAGATGGAGCACTTGCAATTGACATATTTGAATCGCCAAATGGTCTTCTAGTAAATGAAGTGAATCCTAACATGGAGTTCAAGAATGCGACGAGGGTTACTGGAGTTAATATAGCTGAAAAGCTTGTTGAATATGCGGTAGAGGTGGCAAAAAGATGATTAAGGTAGCTATTGTTGGAGGAAGTGGATACATTGGAGGTGAGCTGATAAGGTTACTTGCCATGCATCCTGAAGTTGAAATTGTGGCTGTAACATCTAGAGAATATGCTGGAAAGAAAGTTCATAAAGTTCATCCGAACCTGAGAGGTCTTAACCTTAGATTTACCTCAGACTATAATTTTGATGCTGATGTGATATTTCTCGCCGTTCCTCATGGGGTTTCAATGAAACTCATTAACGAGTTCCTGGGAAGTGCAAAGATAATTGATTTGAGTGCAGATTTCAGGGTTAGAAAGGAGCTATACGAGAAGTACTATGGAAAGCATGAAAGACCGGAACTCATAGAAGATTTTGTCTATGGTCTTCCTGAAATCCACAGGAAGGAAATAAAGAAGGCCGAACTCGTTGCCAATCCTGGGTGCAATGCAACTGCGGTAATCCTAGCCCTTTATCCGTTCAAAGACCTGACAAAAGAAGTATTAGTTGATTTAAAGGTTAGCTCTTCTGCTGGAGGAAGGAGAGAGAACTTACCAAGCATACATCCTGAGAGGAGCAACGTTGTAAGGGTCTATAAACCTTATCATCATAGACATGAGGCCGAAGTTTTACAGGAAACTGGAGTTAGGGCAATGTTTACGGTTCATTCTGTAGACATTGTGAGAGGGCTTCTCGCCACTATATACTTTACGTTTGAGGGAAACGAAAAGGATCTTCTAAAGAGAATGCTAATTTACAAGGATGAACCTTTTATAAGGCTTGTAGTGGACAAAGGTGGCCTTCAGAGATATCCAGATCCAAAATACGTTTTGGGGAGTAATTTCGTTGATCTTGGATTGGCTTATGATGAGGAGAATTCCAGGGTGATAGTGTTCTCAGCACTTGATAACTTGATAAAGGGTGGTGCAGGTCAGGCGGTTCAGAATATGAACATAATGTTTGGCCTTGATGAAACCCTTGGCCTTGGATATTATCCCCTTTATCCGGTGTGAGGTGGGTTTCCATGAGAGTTATTAAAGTCGGAGGTTCAGTTTTGGAGAACCTTGAAAAAGTGTTTAAACCTGAAATATTCAGAGATGCTGTCGTTGTTCACGGTGGTTCTAGATATGTGGATGAACTTGCAAAAAAGCTTGGATTAAATGTGGAAAAGCTAACGAGTCCCTCTGGTGTAACATTTAGAAGAACAACTAGGAAAGTTTTAGACGTTTATATAGCTGCAGTTATGAAGGCAAACAGAGAGCTTGTCTCCTTCCTGCGAAGGCAGGGTATAGAAGCGATAGGAGTTAGCGGGGTCAAGGAAGTTATAATTGGAAGAAGAAAGAAGCTCATTAAGGCAGTGATAAATGGAAAGATCATGGCGATAAGGGATGATTACTCGGGGATAATAAAGGAGGTTAACGTCGAGATGATAAGGAACTATATGAAGGTGGGAGTTCCTGTAATAGCTCCAATAGCGTACGATCCAGTTGAAAACGTTCCTCTTAATGTTGATGGAGATAAGGTAGCTTATCACGTTGCGTTAGCACTCAAAAGTAGAGAGCTATACTTTCTCTCTGATACCGCATTTTTGATTAATGGTGAAGTAATTGATAAGATTCCCAGGAATAGAATAGAAGAGTATTTCCCCTATTCAAGTGGTGGAATGAGGAAAAAATTGCTCATGGCAAAAAAAGCGATTGAAAGTGGGGTTGAAAGAGTGATCATAGAGGGATTAAATGGAAGGACGGTGATATCTTGAGGGAGATGAGCCTCTATAGGAAGAGACTTAAGATCATAAAGGGAGAAGGGATATACGTATGGGATGATCAGGGGCGAAGGTACGTCGATCTTATTGCTGGAATAGGAGTCGCAATACTTGGACATAATCATCCTGAGTGGGTAGAAGGAATTAGGGAGCAGTTGAACAAGCTCGTCATTGCAGGTCCAATGTTTAATCACGAAGAGAAGGAAGAAATGCTTGAAGAACTCTCAAAGTTTGTAAACTTCGAATACCTCTACATGGGGAATTCTGGCACCGAAGCTGTTGAAGCTGCACTGAAGTTTGCGAGACTCTATACAGGTAGGAAAGAAATAATAGCAATGGTAAATGCCTTTCATGGAAGAACCATGGGAGCTTTAAGTGCAACCTGGAAACCAAAGTATAAAAAAGATTTTGAGCCTTTGGTTCCTGGATTCAAGCATATTCCCTTTAACGACGTTGAAGCAGCAAAGGAAGCAATATCTAAGGAGACTGCTGCAGTTATTGTTGAGCCAATCCAGGGAGAAAGTGGAGTTATACCGGCAAAAAAGGAATTCATGAAAGCACTTAGGGACTTAACTGAGGATGTCGGTGCATTGCTGATAGTTGATGAAGTTCAGACGGGTTTAAGAACTGGAAAGTTTTTAGCAGTAGAACACTATAAAATCGAGCCTGACATAGTGACTATGGGAAAAGGAATAGGAAATGGAATTCCGGTAGGCTTAACGCTGACTAACTTCGACGTTGAAAGAGGAAAGCATGGATCTACATTTGGAGGAAATCCTCTAGCTTGTAAGGCCGTTGCTATAACACTTAGGATCCTTAGAAAGGAAAGACTAATAGAGAAGGCAAAGAACAAGTTCATTCAAATTGATGCTGATGAAGTAGTTACAACGAGAGGAAAAGGCCTTATGATAGGTATTGTGTTTAAAACCACCATAGGAAAATACGTTGAAGAGCTCCAAAATAGAGGGTATTTAGTTCATACTGCTGGACAAAGAGTTATGAGACTTCTTCCACCTTTAATAATTTCAAAAGAGACGATGCAAGATGTAAAATTGGCAATAGAGGGTGTGATAAATGATCTCAGAGGAGGAGAAAATTAAGTTTCTAAAGGAGCTCGTTGAAATATATAGTCCAACTGGACGTGAAGAAGAAGCGGCAAAGTTCATTAAGGAAAAATTTGAAGAATATGGAATTGAAGCATACGTCGATAATGTCGGTAATGTGATAGCAAGAAAGAGTGGAGAAGGACCTCTTGTACTTTTAGCTGGCCATATAGATACGGTTCCAGGATATATACCGGTAAGAATCGAAGGGGAAGTACTATGGGGGAGGGGAAGTGTTGATGCTAAGGGACCTTTAGCGACTTTATTCTTTTCAACGATTGAAGGAAATGCGAACGTAATATTTGCAGGTCTTGTCGATGAAGAAGGATTTTCAAAGGGGGCGAGGAATTTAAAAATTCCAAGGCCTGATTACATAATTGTGGGAGAGCCTAGTGGAACGAATGGCGTAACAATAGGCTACAAAGGAAGCCTCACCGTTAGATTCGTTGAAAGGGTTGAAAAAGTTCACAGTAGCCTTGGAGTAGGGGCAGCTGAAAGGCTAATTGAGAAGTGGCTTGAGATATCAAAAGATTTTAGTGATGGTTTTAATGGCCTCAACGGTAGAATAGTTAGGTTCCTAGCTTATGACAGGGAATTCGAGTTTTATGGAGAGATGATAATAAATTTGAGGACGCCACCAGGCTACGTTCCACCTCTTGAATGGGATATTATAGACTTCGTTCCTGCCTATGAAGTAGATAGGAGGTCTCCATTAGTTAGGGCCTTTGTTAAAAGCATAAGAGAGGCCGGATTAAAGCCCAAACTAAAAAAGAAGAGCGGCACTGCCGATACGAATATTCTTGGCCCGAAATTTGGTGTAGATGCTGTGGCTTATGGGCCAGGCGACTCTAAACTTGATCACACACCTTATGAAAGGATAAACTTGAGGGAATATCTTAAAAGTATAGAGATTCTTAAAGCTGTTCTGAGGAAACTTAAGGGGGGATAGGTGATGTCCTGCCAATGGAAGTACCTTCCTTAAAGGTTCTCAAGAAACTTCTTTTTAGGGCACTTAACGAGAATCAAAGACTTATATTGAGGAATATAAACGGAAATTACAGATCTTTAAACGTTTTTCTTGAGGATCTCAGTAGGAGGACAAGCAAACCGATTTCAACACTAAAACTCAACGCTAGAATACTTAAAGAGTTAGGACTCATAGATTATGGTACCAGAGATAGGCCAAAGCCTGTAAAGTTAACTGAAGAGGGAAAGGTCATTCTCATGCTCCTGGAGGGGGATGAAATTTGAGGAGGTAATCGTTAAATATCCCACGATTCTTTTTAAATTAGGTGGATACTAATGAAGGCTAAGCTTGCACTTTCAATAATTGGATTAGTGTTAGCATCCTTAGTTGCAGGTTGCATAGGGGGAGGAACGCAGACTCAGACACAGACCCAGGGAAAGAGCATCAAGGTTGCAATTCTATTTGACGTTGGTGGAAGAGGAGATCTAAGCTTTAACGATATGGCATATCTTGGTGCAGAGAGGGCTAAAAAAGAGTTGGGAGTCAAAATAGAGTACATGACGCCAAAGTCAAAGGAAGACATGGTTCCTTTGCTTGAGCAGTTAGCGAAAAGCAAGGAGTATGACCTTCTGGTTTTAGTAGGTTTCCTTTGGACTACTCCCCTTAACGAGGTTGCCGATAAGTATCCAGATCAAAAGTTCGCATTAATAGATTCAACGACTGGAAAAGTTAGGCCTAATGAAGTTGATATCTTATTTAGAGAACAGGAAGTCGCAGCCCTAATGGGAGTTATAGCTTCAGGAATGGCTTACGAGCTTGGTGGTGATACTATAGGTGCTGTCGCTGGAATGGATATACCTCCTCTCTGGAAGTTCCACATTGGTTACCTCTTTGGGGCTAAGTACTTTGAAAAGAAAACAGGGAAACATGTAAAGCTTCTATGGCAATATACAGGAACTTTCGGAGATACTCAGGTTGGGTATAATACGGCGATGCAACTCCTTCAGCAGGGGGCCAAGGTTCTTTATGGCTTGGCGGGTTTGACTCACGTTGGAATGTTTGATGCCGTGAAGGATTGGAATGAACAGGGAAGAGGAAAAGCCCTTGCTATGGGTCAAGATGCCAGTCAGGAGTGGTATGCTCCCAAGTACATACCAATAAGCGGTGCAAAGAGGGTTGATGTAGCTGTATATGATGCGATAAAGATGGTGGTGGATGGAACTTGGAAGGGAGGAATAATAACCCTGGGTCTTAAAGAGAATGGAGTAGGGTACTGGGATCTGGATGGTGTGAAGCAGTTTGCTGAGTTTGCAAAGGAGGCTGGTAAGCTTAAGGACATGACACCTGATGAGGTTGTTGAGATAGTAAAGCAGCAAAGGGAGAAGTACATAAAACCATACGTTTGGGAAATAGTCAACGAGTTAGCAGAGAAGATAAAGAATGGAGAGATAGTCTTCAAAACGCCCAAATCCCATGATGAATATGAACAAATAATTAATGAGCTTGAAAAAGGAAACTTAAATGCAGCCCTTAAGAAGGGATCCGTAGAGTGAAGTTTTTATTCCTTTTTCCTTTTCTACCTTTAAGGTGTGTTTTAAATGTTGGCCGTTGAAATGAGGAGAATATACAAGGTTTATCCTGATGGAGTAGTAGCACTGAAGGGAGTGGACTTTACTGTTGAAGAGGGCGAAATTCATGGTTTGCTAGGAGAAAATGGGGCCGGAAAGTCAACATTAATGAGGATCCTTTATGGGGAAATAAAACCTACAAAGGGAGAAGTAAAGGTTTTTGGGGATAAAGTAGAATTTAACGGACCTTGGGATGCAATAAGGAAGGGAATAGCAATGGTTTATCAGCACTTCACGCTAATCCCCACGTTTACAGTCTTAGAGAATTTATACCTTTCTATGCTTACCATAAATCCAAATATAACGATCAATGAAGTTAGAAAGCTGGCCAAAGAAAAAATGAAGGATATAGGTTTCTCAGTCCCTTTAGATGACGTTGTGGAGGATCTTCCCATTGGTATTCAACAGAGGGTTGAGATAATAAAGGCCCTAATGGCAAACGCAAAGATCTTAATTTTGGATGAGCCTACCTCTGTATTAACTCCTTTGGAAGTTGAAGAGCTCTTTAAAACGCTTAGAAAGCTCAAAGAAAACGGAATAACTGTGATATTTATCACCCATAAGCTTAAGGAGGTTAAGGAAATTACCGATAGGGTAACCGTCCTAAGAAGGGGAGAGGTCGTTGGAGTTGCAAAAACTAAGGAAGTTTCCGAAAGGGATCTTGCTAAGATGATGGTTCAAAGGGAAATCGTTATGGAGATAAAGAAAAGTCCGGCATCGCCTGGAAATACCGTTCTTAGGGTTGAAGATCTCTGGGTTAAAGATGATAGGGGTTTAGATGCCGTTAAAGGTGTATCTTTTGAGCTTAAAGAAGGAGAAATACTTGGAATAGCTGGAGTCCAAGGGAATGGTCAGAAGGAACTAGCTGAAGCATTGGCCGGGATTAGAAGGATTGAGAAAGGTAGGATAGAACTCTTGGGTCGAGATGTTACTGAATTATCGGCGGATAAAAGATATAAGGCGGGATTAGCTTACGTTCCTGATTCCAGAAAGGTAGGCCTTGTTTTAGATATGAGCGTCGTTGAGAATGTTATACTTACGAACCTTCCAAGTGTCATGCGTGGAAGAAGGATTTCCTGGGAAAAAGCAAATAAAATTGGAAAGGAAATAGTTGAGAGGTTTGACGTTTTGGTCTCTTCCCTCTCAACTCCCATAAAGCATCTTAGTGGAGGAAATCAGCAGAAGGTTATGGTAGGTAGAGAGATCATTAGAGAACCTAAAGTTGTTATAGTGTCTGAACCTACCCAAGGGCTTGATATTGGAGCGACGGAGTTTATAAGAAAAACTTTAGTGAGCCTTAGGGATCAGGGGAAGGGAATACTCTTGATATCCACTGATCTTGATGAAATACTCCAGCTGAGCGATAGGATAGCCGTGATGTATGAAGGTAAGATAATGGCCATTGGGAAAGTTGAGGAGTTTACCTTGGAAAAGCTAGGGCTTTTAATGGGTGGTGTAAATGCTTAAAGGGGAGGAGAAGATATCAAAAGTCACAGAAGTCCTTCTCTCAGTTTTCATGGCGTTTACGGTTGGAGCTGTAGCTTTGCTTATCCTGGGCTATCACCCAGGAGAGGTATACTATATATTGTTCAAGTATGGGTATAGCAATCTAAATTACCTCCTAAATAAGAGCACTCCCCTAATTATGACTGGATTAGCATTTTCAATTCCGGCAATAGCGGGAGTGTTCAACATAGGGGGAGAAAGCCAGCTTTACATTGGGGCTTTCCTCGGCCTATTGACGGCTTATTATACTGGAAACTCAATACTAGCCCTCATCGTTGGAGCTTTAAGTGGAGGTTTACTGGGATTATTTGTTGGGGCCCTTAGAGTTTATAGGGGAATAAACGAAGTGATAACTGCAATCATGGTGAACTGGATCTTTTATTACTTAATCGCCTACCTGATAGCGGCAAAGTTTTACAATCCTGAGGTCTCCCATGAATCAATACCCGTTCCTCCTGAGGCTAGAATTGGAAGCATTGGTGGGGTAAGTTTAATATTCCTACTTGCGGTTCTCTTTGCGATATTCTATTATTACCTATTATACTTCACCGATGTTGGGTATAAGCTTAGAGTTTCCGGACTATCGCCCGCTTCAGCTAAATATGCAGGTTTTGATCCTTCTAAGGCCATCGTCATCTCCATGTTCCTTGGCGGCGTTGCTGCTGGCTTGGGAGGAGTACTTTTAATCCTGGGTATAACCTATAGTATTGACGACACTTTGACTGCGATATATGGCCTGGGATTTACGGGGATTGGAATAGGATTACTAGGAAGAAACAATCCTATCGGGATTATATTTTCTTCTATATTCTTGTCGGGTTTATTAATTGGGGGTCAGTGGGTTGAACTTAAAACGAGAGCTCCACCTGAGCTGGCCGATACGCTGATAGGAGTTATAGTGCTAGCCCTGGCTATTCCTTATGCGTATAAAATGCTCATTAAGAAGTTCACGGAGGGAAGGAAATGATAGCAGACCTCTTAAATATACTTTCCAACACGCTAGTTTCAATGGTTCCCTTGACACTTGCTGCTGTTGGTGAGATAATAACGGAGAAATCTGGCGTAGTGAACATAGGACTTGAGGGAATATTCATTTTGTCAGCATTTACCTCAACAGTTGTAACGTTTCACACGGGAAATCCATACCTTGGACTGATTATTGGATTGCTCGTTGGGGCCCTTTCAGGAGTGCTACATGGAATTATAAGCGTCTACTTAAAGGGAGATCAGATAATAGCAGGAGTCGGCTTTAATTCCCTAGCATATGGAATAAGCATACTCTCCTTAGTTAGCATCTGGCATAGTCACGGTTCTTCACCCTCCGTTGATAAGATACCAATGATCGGTAAGGGATCCTTTTTCGTCTCTCCTCTAACCCCAATTGCGATAATAATAGGTATTGTCGTATGGTGGTGGCTCGAGAGAACCCCTAGTGGATTAAAGCTTAGGGCCTGTGGGGAGGATCCCAGGGCCGCTGAAGCTATGGGAGTTAACGTTTATAGGGTGAGGTTTTACGCTACCGTACTTGGTGCTTCATTAACGGGACTTGGAGGAGCTTACTTGGTAGTTGGATGGATAGGTCAGTTTACTAAGTTTATATCAGCCGGAAGGGGATTTATAGCTCTGGCAAACGTTGCTTTTAGTAACTGGAATCCGTTAATGGCCATAATCGGCGGTTTTATATTTGGTTTCTTTGATGCATTAGCGATATATTTGCCAATAAAGATACAGCAGATGAGTGGAAGGGTTATTACTGCGGAATCAAACCTATTTAGAACGATTCCATATTTGGCAACATTAATTATTGTTGCCTTAATCATGAAGAAAGTTAGAATGCCAAGGGCACTTGGAAAACCTTATATAAAGGAATAGTTCAATCTAGCATTCCTTCGATTTCAAGTTTCTTTTTTTGCCTAAGGAATATAACAGGGACTCCAGCTTCTCTGAGCCTTTTCCTTAGCGTTCTATCATTAGTACATATTATCACGTTATCATGTGTTATTGCATATTCATAGAGAAGCTCATCCGTAGACTTTGACAAGAATTCTCCTATGTAAATCTTTGGAAATCTCTCCGCTATCTTCAATGCTATCCTTGCTGCCAATAAGTCCCTTCCCTTTACCTTTCCTTCTCTTATTATTGTATTTATCTCATCAATTACCACGTTAGGGATTGCTATTTGGTACTTAACATCAAGTATCCTGGATAGTTCAGATATTATGTCAACGCCGAACTGTCCGGGAATGAACAGGAAGTTTGTGTCTGGTATTACAAGCCAAACTTTCCTCATTTTAATTCCCTAAAAGTTAAAATAAAAGCGAAAAATAAAAATGTTCTCAAATTTCCTCTAGTTTTATATCTTGAAGTTCATAAGCTCCATATATCTCGATGTTCTCTCCAGTTTTTGGATCCTTAGACGAAAACCACCCTTCAACGCTTAGGGGAATAAATATTTCAGGTGCAAATTTCCCGTTTCCACTGAGCTTTATACCCTCTGGTTCTCCAGAATACTTCCATTCAGCGTTTATAACTCTGAATGTCACTCCCGAAAAGGTAATCTCTCCATCTGGTCTAGTTTCCCATTCCCAGCTGTGTGTACCGTCGCTCCATGTTCCCTGTTGGGGCACTAGAACGTTTTTATCACTCCATGCACTCCATAAAGCTAAGTTAACCATGGCGGCCCAGCCCATGTAAAGGTTATTCAAGTCATCGTTTAACTCTTTCATCCATTCGCTATTCCCGTTAATGTATGGAAATAATCCTTTTTTATATGGAGTTGGGTTGATTACTGTAAATTTCTTACCCCTGTACTCAAATTCAACTCCAACGAACCTTTCCTCTCCACCCATTGGAGAGAAAATTCCTGACCATCCAATATCCCAGGGGTAGATGAACATATCTTGGGATTCATTTGTCAACCAGAACCTAAATATTAACTTATCCTCCATGTTAACTGAATTAATGGGAGTAACTGTAGTCTCGTATTCATAGACGTTTTTCTTCCCTAAATCTACTTTTTCTCCGCTTAGTCCTATCCCAAATACTTGAATCTTAGTTCTTTTCACATTCTTTTCTATCGTATATTCGTAAGTCTCAGAATCCGATGAAGGTCTTACTTTATAGCTGAGTCTGTACCCTATTATCTTGTACTCTGCTCCATTCTTCCTTACTGTGCTGTACTCCCAGGGTTTCCAATAAGCCTCTTCAATAGAGGTTTGAGTTTCTGGAGAAGTTGGGGCTGGAGTTTCCGTTGCAGTTTCTGTGGGGGATGTTTGCTCTTGAGTTTGCGTCTCTAAGGGGGTTTGTGTAGTTGTCGGAGAATTCTTAGAGGATGTTGGGCTTTCTCCTCCGATACATCCTACAATGGCAACTCCTAAGAGAAGGAGAGCCATCGTAAATGCAAGGAATTTTTTCATTCTAATTTCCTCCACGTTCTCCACAATAAAAGAAAGGTTGGCCGTTATTGTATATAAAGCTTGCCAATTTAAAATTCTTCATATATTCCAAAGGAAAGGAGGGAGAGATCATAGTTACTCCTTGATAATACCATAACCTATCAATCTCCACCTTGATCCTATCTGTCTACTTATTGCTACCCTGTCTCCAGGTTCTGCACATACGGGAATCTGAAGCTTAACCTCAATTTCATCTTTCCCTAGGTTTGTAACTAGTCCCATGGTTCTAGCGGTTCCGACGTTCAGCAGGAGTACCTCTTTCCTTTTTATGGGTTCAACTCTAAGTTCCTGCTCGGTCCCGACGACTCTCTCAAGTAGGTGTACCTCTAATCTTAGGCTATCCCAAACTGGTGGTAATTTTCCAGGCTTACCCACGACGTTTCCTGCCATGAGATCGCCCTTAGTTAAATACGGATCTAGCTTTGTTCCAACTCCAACAAGTCCTCCTGGATATGCTTCTTCTACGAACTGTCCTCCAGCCTGTAGGGAAACTATTTCAGTTGTTATTGGTTCGTACCTTATCCTTCCATGTTCCTCATATGGAATTCCTGGTCTAATCTCTATCTCATCCCCGACCTTTAACTTTCCCTGAACTATGGAACCTCCTAAAACGCCACCTACAAGCTTTTCTGGGGGAGTTCCTGGTTTGTTTACATCAAAACTCCTCAAAACTAGCATTTTTGGTGGCTTATTAGGATCCCTCTTCGGCGTCGGAATAAAATCCTCAATGGCTTTGACTAGAACGTCTATGTTGGCCCCGTGCAGGGCTGAAATTGGAATTATGGGTGCATTCTCAGCTACAGTTCCCTTTATAAACTCTTTTATTTGCCTATAATTTTCAAGGGCTTTCTCCTTATCGACAAGCTCTAT